>NZ_JBHWUE010000016.1:0-132248 GCF_042738615.1 Rhodococcus sp. NPDC059968 | reverse complement strand
CGGCGGTGAAACTCAACGCCTCGGCCACACCGAGGAACGTGCGCAGCAGCTCCGGGTCGTACACCGAGCCTCCTCCTTCGTACACCTCACCGGCATTCATGCATCTTTCCAATGAGAGCCATAAAAGAGATGCCCCTCAGTTATGAGTCTGCACCTACGGCAACGAAGCAAGCCCCCGTCCAGACCCCAGGAACCCTTGATCTCTACCCGGAGCCTGTTGAGCTTTCCGCGGGCGCCGGACTACCCCGAACTGACACGGTGAGGTCCACCGCGATGGCGAGGTACCCGTTCCAGGAATTCGCCGCGAACACCGCCTGGGTCATGCTGCACGGCGTCGCCGACGACCTGCTCGCCTGGACCCGGCTACTGGCCTGTGACGGGGAGCTCGCCAAGGCCGAACCCAAGACACTGCAGGACCGGGTCCTGCACGCGCCCGCCACGCTCACCCGCGGCTCCCGGCGCCGCTGGCTCAACTTCCCTCCCACCTGGCCGTGGACCAACCAGATCGGCTAACGATCCGTCCAAGACCTGCTCCACCGAGCCAAAATAACTTCCCTGACAGTGGAATCCGGCGCCCACCTGACGCGACAGCGGGGCATCGGCCATTCCCACGCCCCGACGGGTCATGATAAAACAAGATCGAAACCGCTCGGCACTCGCCAGATCAAGACCGCGAGCCATCAAGGTATAGGACTTGCTGGTCGCGAAGGAGGTGTTCAAGTGCGGATCGTCGCCTCTGTTGGTAGCGCCCACGTCGACAGTGCTGCTGCATGCGGTCAGTGCGAGAGCGCCGAACACGCCTCGAAATCGTCGCCGGCCTCGCGCACCGGCTGTGGGGTGTGAACTGCTATATCCATGGCGAGGAATCCAGGCCGAAAACGCTTGGGGGTCACGATATTAACACTCTACGAGAAACGGTGCCGACGCTGAAGATTGGCGCTCCGGCTTCTGTCAAGGCGTGGCGCGTCCGGTTGTCGAACGTCGCGGCTGCGTGTCGTGCCCGGCGTCCGAACTGATGGCCGTCGGGCACGACACGCAGATGGTGTGGTTGCGCAGTCGAGGGGCTCAGAGATCGCGGTAACGCTTGGCCTCCGCCAGCGCGGCGACGAGCTGGTCACGACTTACCGGATAGCCGGGTCCGGCATCGAAGGTGTCTCCGAGTGCGGGCGCTCCACCCGAATCGCCGATGTACGACAGGCTGTATGCGGGCGTATCACGCTGGAAGCGCCACCCCTCCGACAAGGCGCCCACGTCAAGAGTGTCGTAGCCGATCGAATCGATGAACGTGCTCGCCTCGTCCTTCGCGTCTTGGTGGTTGCTTGCAATCGCGAGCACTGACCGGTCGGACGCGCCGACAGGGCGACCGAGCCGACCCAAATGCTTGTAGTTGATATTGTTGAAGGCTTTGACCACCCTAGATTCCGGCAGGTGCGCCTGCAGTAGCTCACTGGATGTGTAGGACTCGTCGTCCAGCTCCGAGATGCTTCCGTCGCGGGCGGGGTAGTAATTGTTTGTGTCGATTACCACCTTGCCGTGAAGGGGGTTCGACGGGACTCTCCGGTACGCCTTGAGGGGAATCGTGACCACAACGATATCCCCGCCCTTCGCAGCTTCGACAGGGTCTGCGGCGCGTGCTTGATCACCGAGGGCCGCCGCGAGGGCTGCCAAACTCTCGGGACCTCGACTATTGCTGAGAATGACATCGTGCCCGGCAGCGACGGCCAGGCGGGCCACGGTGCTGCCGATCAATCCGGCGCCGATGAGACCGATGGTAGACATATCTGACTGATCTTTCTATGTGGGTTTGGTGTGCAGCTTTGAATATGGTGAAACGGTGGGCCACGAATGGGCGGCGATTTCGATTCCGGCCGGTTTGTCGTCACGCAGTAGCCGTCATCGCAGACACAAGTGTGCTTAATCACCGTATTCCGCCGTCTTCCCTGCGCCAGCAGCGCTGGCCGGGAGAATTAGTTCCGAGGCGACTCCGCATCCTGTCCACGTATTCTCTGGGGTACACGCCTCTCCCTTTGATAATCGGAACGACCAGGTTTGCGAATCGTTCGGCGTCGATAGACGTGTCCGCAGGAATAATGTTGAATCCGTCTGCGGCTCTTGCATCGAACCAGCTCTGAAGATCGTCGGCGACGGACTCCGGAGAACCGACGAGCAATCTGTGGCCCACTCCTCCAGCGCTTGACTGGACTATCTGACGCGGTGTGTGAGGACGTTGGCGAATCAAGGCCCGAGCGGAGATGTGAGGTCCAGTCGAGGTCGACGAATCAATTTCGGGTAGATCGGCGTAGGAATAACATCGTCGGGCCCGAACGAGTCGGCTGCCAGTCCCAGATTATTCAGCAGTTCGGTCCTGATGTTCAGTTTCGCCCACCACTACAACCCTAGAGAAATTTTCACATCGTTGGGATGTGGCCCTGTCGCCGTGACGCGGGCTCGGATCTCATTCCGAAGCGAGACGGCCTTGTCCTTGGTCTGAGCAATGGTGAACTAAGGTGCGTCGGTTGATTGGCGTTTGTGCTCGCTTACCCTCGATGCGGTTTCACCGCCGATGTAGTGCCGGCTGACCCGGCCTCGCGGGCCGGCAACCACCTCGTAATGGATGGTGCCGAGGGAGTCGGCCCAGTCCTGTGCCCCGCATTCGCCGTGCCAGCCACTGCCGAAGAATACGGCGGTGTCACCTTCCTGGATGTTACTGCCATCTGCACCGAGGTCCACGACAACTTGGTCCATGCATACTCGACCGACGCCCGTGTACCGGGAACCACCAATCGTGACTTCGAATTTTCCACCGAGGGCCCGGGGGAGCCCGTCGGCGTACCCGACAGGAAGCAGGGCTACCGCGGTGTCGCGGGGCGCAACCCAATCGTGTCCGTAGGAGACTCCTTCGCCTGCCGCAATCTTTTTCACCAACGTGACCCGTGCCTGCAATGTCATCGCTGGAATCAATGGGAAGTCACCGGCAACCGGTGCCAGGCCGTACACAGCGATACCCGGGCGAACCATATCGAAATGAAGGTCGGAGCGGGTGAGCGTGGCCGCAGAGTTCGCGAGGTGCGCAATTTCGGGGTGCAGCCCATGGGTCTTCGCCACCGAGATCGCGTCGAGGAACCGTTGTCGTTGCAGGTCGTTGAGTGGATCGCTCGGCGTATCCGCGCTGGCAAGGTGCGAAAACACGCCCCGAAAATGGATGATTCGTTGGCGGACGAGTCGCTGCAGGGCGTCGAGCAGGCGCGGGTATTCTTGGAGTGAGGCCCCGTTGCGGTGGAGGCCGGTGTCGACCTTGACTGACACGGTGGCCATCTTTCCGGCCGCCTGGGCTGCAGCGCCGATGGCCTGCAACTGTCTTGAGGAAGATACGCCGATCTCGATATCGGCATCGATGGCCGCGGTGTAATCGCTGTCGATCGCGTTGAGCCAGCATAGAATCGGCGCTCGGATGCCCGCCATGCGCAGCCGCAGCGCTTCGGTGATAGTAGCAACGCCGATCTCACGAGCACCCGCCGACAACGCTGTCACCGCAACGGGTAGAGCACCGTGGTTGTATCCGTCTGCCTTGACCACAGCCATGACGGCGGCGCCACTCGCGTAGTTGCACAACGTCCGGACATTGTGGGCGATCGCATCCAGGTCGATGACGCACTCGGCCTGCGCCGACGCCGAGTCCGGCATTCCGGGATCGCGAACCGAGCCAGGTCGGCCCCCCGTACCGCCTCTGCCGTCGCGGGTGTCAGCACACATATTCACGATGTCGGTAGTCGTGGGCTGCAACGCCCAGCTTCGGCAACAGGCGCGCGTTGCACCGGGTAAGCCCTTGCACCAGAACACATCTGTCAACTTGGGCGGTGCCGTTCTTGCCCAGGCTCATGACAGCACGTCCAAGCTCGGGTGCGGTGGGTCGGTCTGGGGACGAGTTCCGGACACGATGAATGTGTTCCTTCCGGCGATAAGGCACTGGCGTCCGCTCGTGGCGCGAGGGACGAAAGTCAGGTCAGTTGACTGCCATTCACGCCGCGCTCGGTGAGCAGGTGCATCAGCCGGTCGTGCGGTACGGCGGGGGCGTAGTTGTCGTCGCGGCCCGACATGGTGTCGTTGGCTACCAAGGCGTTGAGTACTGCTTCCTCGACCGAGTCCACGACCGCTTCGTAGAAGGGGTCCATCGCGCCCCAGGGGACGAATTGCATCCGGTCATAGCCGCCGTCTGTCACCTTCCGGCTAGCGAGGATCCCGGGGTTGCCGGTGGAGAAGGCGAGGAAGATGTCGCCGGAGAAATGTGATCCGGTGGTGCCGGTACGGGCCAGACCCAGAGACACCCTGCGGGCCAGAGCTTTGGACTGGCCAGGAAGCAGGGGAGCGTCCGTGGCCACGACGACGATCACCGACCCTGCGCCGGGCGGAAGCGATCTGCCGGCGTCCTCCATGGGATTCTCGACGTCGAGCGCGGAGCCCACCAGGCGGCCAGCGACCATGAGTTCGCGGCGACGGCCGAAGTTCGCCTGTACGAATGCACCGACGGTGTAACGGTCGAGGTCGTAGTCGACGACCCTCGACGCAGTGCCGCTGCCCCCCTTGAATCCGTAGCAGCACATACCGGTCCCGCCGCCGACCGACCCCTCCTCCACCGGGCCACTGCGCGCTGACTCGATCGCGACGACCGCGTGTTCAGTGGTGACGTGGCCGCCGTTGATGTCGTTGAGGTAGCCGTCGTAAGTCTCCGCGACAACCGGCAGCAACCAAGCCTCAGCCAACTCCGGCTTGTGGGCAACCATCCAATCGATCGCGCCTCGGTGGCACGGTCCCACGGCATGGGTATTCGTGATGAGCACGGGCGTGGAGAGCGAGCCCGTTTCCTCGATCCACGCGGTTCCAGTCATTTCACCGTTGCCGTTGAGGGAGTGCCAGCCCGCTGCCACCGGCGTGCCGACTCCCGCGCGACCCCGCGGAAGGATCGCTGTGACTCCGGTCCGGACCGGTCCTTCGCCCATCCGGAGGCGCCCGGACCCCTCGATGAGGGTGACCTGTCCTACCTCCACGCCAGGCACATCGGTGATCGCGTTGTCCGGGCCCGGGATGCCCCGAAACGGGATACCGAGGGCACGGGCACGCGGTTTGCCCGCGGGCGTGCGCATCAGCGAGCTCGAAGTTTTACTAGGATTTTGAGACACTTGATCTCCTCTATCTCGACCCGAACCACGTCCCGGTCGTTTGTACAATTTGGTTGCCGGCTAATGCCGCCGATCCCGCAGCGTGCGGGGCGCACCCGCTAGTTGACTGTCACATCAGGCGCCTCGTGCTGTAGCTGGAACGGATTGGGAACCCACCTGTGGGCCGCAGAGTCGAACACGCGATCCTGGGCGAGTGTCTGGTCGACGAGTGCAGTTTTCGCTACCCGCTCGGACGGGGTGGTCGGCATCTGGTCGACGAACATCCAGAACCGCGGCACCTTGAAAACGGCAAGGTGTTGGCGGGCAAATGCGGCGAGGTCCGACGCGGGGAGCACGGCCGCATTCGCCGGCTGGACGAAGGCGAAGACTTCCTCGCCGCGCAGGTCGTCGGCGACCGGCACGCACGCCGCGTTCCCTACGGCGGGATGAAGCATGAGTACTTCCTCGACCTGGGCGGCGGAGATGTTCTCGCCGGCCCGGCGGATCATCTGTTTCTTGCGACCCTCGTAGTGGACGTTGCCGTCGGTGTCCATCCATGCGAGATCACCGGTGTGGAGCCAGCCGTTCGCGTCGATGGTCGCGCTCGTATTCTCTGGGTCGCGGAAGTAGCCCAGCATCAGTGAGCGGCCACGCAGCGCCAGCTCACCCACTTCGCCCTTGGTCATGGTGACGCCGTTGGAGTCGAGAATCGTCGCCTCGCGACCCACGCCGGCCTTGCCGATGCACGTGGTCGCCATCGCGGCATCGTGGTCGCGCGCTCGAACGCGAATGTCGACGCCGGTTTCGGTCATCCCGTACAGCTCGTACCACGGCGCCCCCCAACGGTCTTCGAGCTCCTGGTGGCGGCGAGGTGGGATCGCTGAGCAGAGGATCGCCCGCACCGAGTGGTTCTTGTCGTCGCCGGTTTCGGGCATCTTGAGTAGGAGGGTCGGCATGGCACCGAGGCAGTAGAAGATGGTGATGTGGTGACGCCGGATGTCCGCCCAGAACGTCGACGGATGGAATCCATCCAGGATGGTCAGCGTAGCGCCGGCGCGAAGAATTGTTGCGATGTGCCAGAACGGGTCCATGTAGTACATCGGCTGAGCGATGAGCATATGGTCCTCGTGCCGGATCGCGACCTCCGTGCTGCCGTCCTCGTCGGGTCTGGTCATCTCCTCGGCGATACGAAGCCAGTAGTCATGGGTGAGCAGACATCCCTTGGGCCTGGAGGTGGTTCCCGACGTGTACTGGACATTCAACACCGTGTCGCCGCTGACATTCGCGCCGATTGGAGGGAAGGACGCCGACGTGTTGCTGAGCTCGCAGTAATCCACCACGGTTACCTCGGTCGACACGTCGGTCAGGATCGGTCGGAATGTCGGCTCGGTGATCAGGATGTCGGCCTCGGAATGTTCGAGGACGTATTCGACCTCGTCTGCGGCGTAGCGGGAGTTGACCGGCACTACAGCTGCACCCAGTTTTGCTGCCGCCAACCAGAGAATCGTGGATTCCGGCCGGTTCTGCAGAAGGATGGCCACCTTCTTGCCCTGCGCAATGCCGTGCTCGAAGAGGAACGCGGTGGTGTGATCGACCCAGGTACGCAATTCGCCGAATGTCAGGGACCGGTCGAGAGCAGGGAAATTCAGAGCCATCTTGCCGGGCCACTGACGGGCAGCATCGTCGAGCAGGGCGTCCATCGTGGGCGTTGTCGTCGTCATTCTTCGTTGCCGCCCTTACGGCGAGCCGAGAACGACGCCTGCGCCTCGCTCGCTGCCGCGGACGCCTGAGTGAGCACCGCGTACCCGGTTTCGATCTCGTACGCCTGGTCGATGCTGCCGGGTGCGGCGGCATTGAGCGTGCCCTTTGCCGCAGTCAACGCGAGACGAGGCTTGCTGGCGAGCCGGGCCGCCAGCGCAGCGGTCTCCGATTCCAGATCGTCAGGGTCGACGACGAAGTTGATCAGATTCCAGGCTCGCGCGTCGTCCGCCGAGAAGCGATTACCCAGGAAGATCAGCTCCTTGGCCTTCACCGATCCGACCGCAAGAGGCAGGAGGTAGGAGATGCCGCCTGTGACGGACAGGCTGACGTCGACCTCGGGGAATCCGAACTGGGCATCGCGCGAGGCCACCACGAGATCGCTGCAGAGCGCGAGCTCGCAGCCGGCGCCGAGCGCGAAACCCTGGACGCTGGCGATCACCGGGAACGGTGCGCGGCGGATCGCCCGGGTGATGTCGTGGAGCCTCTCCACCTTGTTCCGGAGCTCATCGGGTCCGCTGGTCGTTTGATCGACCTTCAGATCGAACCCGGCACAAAAAGTCGTGCCTTCACCCTTGATCACCGCAACTCGGACGCGGGTATCGGTGGCCGAAAGCGCCAGCGCATCCGCAAGCTCGGTCAGCAACCGGGGCGTGATGGCATTGAGTGATCGAGGACGGGCAAGGACGATCGTCGCGACCCCGCCGTCGACTTCCAGACGTACCTCAGCGGCGTCCGCGGCCGATTCGGCACGCCCCACTGTCACGTTTGTCATCAGTACTCCCTCATCACCCGCCGCGCCTGCGGCGTGTTCGCTTCACTCGAGCCGGTCCACCCGGGCTTGTGACCCGTGTACATAACGACGGTACGAAGAAACCGGGGTCACACCGGGTTACAAATCTGCGTAGAATACGTTCCATGCTTGACATAATGGAAAGCCCACGGCGGGACAAGGACGACCGGTTCCTGCCATCCGTGCAGGACATCCTGCAGCTCCCCGCCGTCCTCGAGGGTGATCCTCAGATCCTCACCGGGCAGAACCAGCTCGACCAGCTGGTTCGATGGGTTCACGTCTGCGAGCAGCCGGACATGGCCCGATTCGTCGACCACCACCACCTGGTTCTCACCAGCGGCATGGGCCTCCAACGGGAGGCCGCGGTATGGCTGCCCCTGTTCGACCTTCTCGCCGATCGAGGCGCAACCGGGGTGTTTCTCGAGCTAGGGGTCGTCTTCGACGGTCTGCCCGACGAAGCGATCAGTCGAGCCGAGGAACGAGGCTTGGTGGTCGTGGTCTTTCCGCGACCAACTCGGTTCGTCGACATCACCTACAGCGTGCACAACGTCATTCAGGAGGCCCAACTCGACGAACTGCGGCGGGTGAACCGCGTGCACGAGACATTCACTCAACTCACCTGGGGCGGAGCCGGTTTCGACGAAATCATCAACAACGCCTCGCACTTGCTCCAGTGTCCAGTCGTAGCGGAGGATCTGGCCAACAGGGTGCTGAGCGCGGCGACCGGACACCACGACCCGGAAGAGCTGTTGACGCAATGGGCCGCGCGTTCGTCCAGGATGACCTCGGCAGGCCGGATCACCTTCGACGCACAGTCCGGGGCACTGTGCGTCCGGCTCGGCAGCAGAGGGCAGAGTTGGGGACGCCTTGTCGCTCTGCTTTCCCGTCCACCGGTGGACACCGACCATCTGATCGCCGATCGCGCCGCCATCGCATTGGATCTCCAGCGGCTGATCGAGGCCGACGATCAAGCCCTGGAGCTGCACTCCAAGCGGAGTCTGCTCAACAAGATCATGACGCAGTCGTACTCATCGGTTACCTCCATTTCCGCCACCGTGGAAGCGGCCGGTGTTCCAATAGCCGGCAGGGCACTGATCGGCGGGACCGTAAAGATCAGCGCCCGTCAAGTACGCGCCACCACGTTGACGGCGTTGGCAGACCAACGCTCGAGTCTGCACATCGTCAGCGACGCACTTCGCTTCACCAACATTCCAGGACTGGTCGCCGACCAAACCAACGGGCAGATCAGTGTCATGCTCAGCCTGGACGATGAGACAACCATCGAGGATGCGCTGACGCGGTTCGCGCAACGGGTCCACCACCTCGCCAGCGACAAGGACAGAAAAGCCGACATAGCCTTCGGCACGGTGACAGAGAGCATCGACGACGTCAAACGGTCATGCGAGGAGGCCAACCACGTCGCAGCGGTCGCCACCGATGAGGACAACCTGTTCCACCGGCTCGACGACGTCCGAATTCATGGCCTGCTACACCTACTCAACAACGACTCGCGACTGCAGAACTACACCGCACGACAGCTCAGCCCGCTGCTGTCGAGCAAGGTCGTGGACTCCGCCGAGTTGATCCAAACGCTGACCGTGTACCTCGACCAGGGCCGGAACAAGGCTGCCACCGCCCGCGAACTCGGGATAAGCCGACCGACGTTCTACGCCCGCCTGGACAGAATCGTGAAACTGCTCGGCATCGACATCGAACAGCCGCAGATCGCGATGTCCCTCCAACTCGCTCTCTATGCGCGTGCATCCGTCCTGCGCGCAAGTCGTTGAGCAGACGCCCTCGATTTCGCGACTTCCTGGCAGGTCGCCAGGAAGGAGGCCGACGCCTTGGGAGCCACTGCTGACGATGATGATCGCTTGCTGTAGGGGGAGATCGACGGTTGCGCGGCGTAAGGACAGTCAGCCTAGGTGAGCGGCATTCCCGGCTGTAGATGGCCGCTTAGCAGTGCGGCAGACGAGCCGGAGCGAATCAACCCTGACCAGCAGGGATGCGGAGACCACGGGCGCGCTACGTAACCGTCAGGAATCGCGAGCCATATATACACATTTGTTCTGGATCGTGAGCCGACATCAGATCTAACGTGTACGTAACGCAGGTCACAGCCGACCGGCTGGACTCGCGTTGACACAACCGCGGCGCGTCGGCAACCCGCGCTCACACATGCAACCCAGGTGGCGCACATCGACGACGCGATCGGGTCGCGCGACCTGGATAGTTTGCAATGGATTTACCAAGTTCATCATTCGCCAGGAACGTCTCACCTGGCGCAGCTGAGATCAACAAGCTGGGGCGTATGACATCAAAGCCAGCCGTGAGAGGCGGTCCCCTTACGTGACCACGGCGACAATGTCAGCCTGGGAAAGAAAGTAGTCGCATACATACACTTTGCCGACCGATCTGAAACTCGACCGATCGCTCCTGCTGTCACTCTGGCACCCTTCCCCGTCAGTTCACTATTTGAGGAAACATCCGTGACCAATTCTTCAGTATCAAATGCAAGCGCGGACACCGCCATATCGACCGCGCCAGAGAACCTGCCCTGCAAGAAGGAAGACGAATATACCGTCGCAGATAGACCACATGCGCCTGATGACCGCCAAAGCCATCGCGCTACCCTCGCGAACTGGGACGAGCCAGAGCACGCGACCTGGGGCTTCCGCCACGTCCGCGAAATCATCCCGACAGCGCGCATAGCGCGCAGTGAGCGTCCCTCGCCGCTTCCGCGGCGTGAGACGGCTGAGCAATTGCCCGGCGTTGAGGAGCTGATGGGAATCGGCAACACCGACGCGCTGCTGGTGCTCCACCACGGCTCCGTGGTGCACGAGGAGTACGCGCGCGGGATGCGCCCCGACGACACACATATCCTGATGTCCGTCTCCAAATCAATCGTAGGAACGCTGGCGGGCGTGCTTGTCCAGCAAGGCGCACTTGCTCCAGAGGACGACGTGATCACGTACATCCCGGAGTTCGCCGGGACGAGCTTCGAGGGCGCAAGCGTGCGCGACCTACTCGACATGCGTGCTGGGACGCGCTATATCGAGGGCGGTCCCGAAACGCCGGCATGGTCAGCACAGTTCGGCTGGGCGCCAGGCACGCCGCCGGAACCGGACGCGATCACCTACCTGGCCCGCTTCGACAACATGCAGGAGCACGGCGGGCCCTTCGCGTACCGGTCGATCCTCACCGACGTGCTCGGCCTGGTGCTCGAACGCGCTGGCGGTGCACCCCTCGCCTCGCTGCTCGGCAACGAACTGTGGGGGCCGATGGGGGCCGAATCGGACGCCGACCTGATGGTCGATCGCAACGGCTTCGCGATCGCGATGGCTGGCATCTGCCCTACGCTGCGCGACTTCGGCCGCTTCGGCCACCTCATGCTCGACGGCAGCGCGCCCGACGGCCGCCAGGTCGTACCGGTCTCGTGGATCGAAGACACATTGCGCGGCGGCCCCGACTCGGCAGCCGTGTTCGGCCGGGACCAGTACGAGCAGTACTTCCCGGTCCCGCCGGGCGGCCACTACCGGAACCAATGGTGGGTGCCGGCCGGCGGACACGTCGTGGTTGGCTTGGGGGCCCACGGGCAGCAACTCTACGTGGACCGCGAAGCCGGCGTTGTCATTGCCATGCTGTCGACCTGGCCGAAACCGCCGGCCATCCGCCCATCGCGCATCCCAATTTTCGCTGCGTTCCGAGCCATCGCTGATCACCTTTCGACGAGCGTTCCGAGGCTCTAGCTGGCCCTCGACCTCTCCCGTTCAGGCCGGTGTGCCTGGCCTGAACGGAGACCGAAATGCACGCGGAGCCGGAGACCGCTAGCTAGTGGTCAAGGGAAAGATCTTCGACGCACCAGAGATCGCACGCGGCGAGCCATAGGCCCTCATCAACAACTCGCCTGCGACGAACATCTCACGCCGTCAACATAAACGCGACATCCGCGATCTCCCCCTCATCACCGAACCGCCCACCAGATTTTGACACCAGGGCGGGCATAGCATCTGAGGACCAACATCAATGTTCATCACCAACCCACCCGGTTCACAATCCACAGCGGAACTGCCGTCTTCCGCCGTGCGACACAATCTCCGCGACCTCATGAGAATTCTAATCTTCATCCCACCAACCGTCCTCGGCTTCACATCCGGCTTCTGGTACCCTCTGATTCCCGCGTGGAGCGACACGCTGCATATCGGCGCCGCCCCATTGAACTGGCTCTCCAGCATCAGCTACCTGGCGCTGGTGGTTACCGTTCCGATCTTCTCCGCGCTCGGCGACCGGTACGGGCATCGCCGGTTGCTGACCCTGACGAGCTGGCTGTCCGCTGCGGGCATCGCGATACTTGCGGTGGCTCCGTCATTCGCTGTCGCTGCGATCGGCATGGCCTTCTGGGGTGCGCAGGGAGCATGGCTGGCTTGCCTGATCGGGCTGGTCCGCGACAAGGAAACAGGTGCCCGGGCCAATCGAACGATCGCCCTGCAGGCCACCGGTATCACTGTTGGTCAGCTGATCGGTATCCTGACCAGCGGGGCGAGCTTGTCACTGCTCGGCAATGTCCGTCTAACGCTTGCTATCCCGGCAGCCCTGTGCGTCGTGTGTGCACTGATAGCGATGTTCCTCATCCCCGAATCCACCACACGGACCACCCGCCCAATCGACTGGATCGGAGCCTTCGGCTTGGCGGTCGGATTGGTGTCATTGTTGCTGGGCGTGATGAACGCCAACAGCGCCGGATGGACCTCCACGAGCACCGTGACTCTCGCAGTGTTCGGACTGGCGGTCCTGGCTGCATGGGTCAAATGGGAACGCCATACCCCCACGCCACTGATCAATCTCCGGGTGCTGACCAGTAGGGCGATGTGGCCAGCGATGATGGCGGCGATGATGTTCGGGGTGATCCTGTTCGTCCCCAGAACGCCACTTCTGACCTTCCTGGCGGCGAAGCCGGACTCGGTCGGATATGGCTTCGGGTTCGCGGCCACCGCGATCTCAGTGGTATTGATCTGCTACTACCTGATAGACACACTCGGCTCGTCCCTGTACGCGCTGCTTGCCAGCAAGATCGGGCCACGTGTCGCAATTGTGGCAGGAATTAGCTGGGGCACAGTGGGACTCGCGAGCGTGGCCGTTTTGGCCCACGCGGGCTCAGCGGCTTGGGCGATCACCCTCGCCTTCATGGCGATCGGACTGGGGGTAGGCATACTGGGGGGCAGCATGCCCGCATACATCTCCGCCGCTGCACCCAGCGACCAGGTCGCCATCATCTCCGGAACCTACAGCACGGTACGAGGCGTGGGTGGCACAATCGGGACGGCCGTGGCTGGTGCATTGCTGGCCGCATCCACCCCTGCAGGCTCCACGTCTCCCAGCGTGGGTGGCTACTCGGCCGTGTGGTTCTTCTGCGCCGCAGCGGCCCTGGTAAGCCTGCTGCTCATGCTCGCGTCCTGGTTCCGTCGACGCCCGCCCGCCGCTGTCCAACCCGGCGTTGACGGCGAGGGGGCACTGTGACAGGCGCGGCCGCACTGCGCCCCAGCACGCCGTGCCAGGACCCGGCGTCGGCCTCGGCACCCACCGGTGCGAGAAAGAATCGCCAGCTCTACTGCTGACGGCAATACAACTTTCAAGAACAGCCGACCGAGTCCGGGCCGAACTGGACCGGACCGGTCTGCACCTAGCAGGCCGACGTCTCGGTACGTGCCGAGAAATGAATTCACGCTCCCCGCGGAATTTCTTCGCCCACATCGGCGACCGCTCAGGATTTTGCCTACATCAGGCCTTGCCCGGTCACACACGATTTTCGGACGAACCGACTACCAGCCCCACAGGCTGCACCGCAAACCACGCACTACCCGCGACTTCTACCCACCCTGAGACGACGACAACCACCACCGCGAAGGCCTCCACGAGCCCGATTAGGTGTGAAACCCCATGAACCCTCACAAATACCGCCAATGGCGCCAAAGGCGACACGCCGCCTGGAACGACACCCACCACAAACATCCCGATACCGAAGCGAACCTCCTGATCGCTTTCGCCACCCAGTGGACCCCTTATGGAGGCCCCACCGAAGAAGAGACCCTCGTCCATTTCGGAATGACAACCCACCGGTTCATCGAGCGTCTATGGCAGGTCATTCCCGAATCGAGCTGCACTGAAGAAGAGACACGCACTTTTGCGAGCACGTACCCGCGCCACCGCGCGATCACACAGTTCCCCGGCCGTCCGGTAAGCGCAAAGATCTCCGACGTTCAGTTACACGGCTCGAGCCAGCCCGCCAGTGGCCCGGAAACCACTGCACGGAAAGAATTCCCGGGCCGCCCCGCAGGAAGGCCTGGGCAACCTAGGCAGGAAAGAAATGTGGCATACCCAACGCGACACTGACATTCTCGATTTCGCGCTTCTCTAGGAACCACTCGGAGGACCCACCCCTGAGCACGTTGCAGCCGCTTTCGCAATTGATATCGGAGAATACCGTCACCGACTCCAGGCTGCTGTGCGGTTCCAGACGGCCCGACTTCACCAAGGCATCACTCCCGCCGAGCACATCTACGGATTGTCCGCAATAACATCGCTCGATCGAGATCCCTCACAACCCCACGTCATACACGAGAGCGGGGACTGTCGAATTACAGCCTGAACCAGAAAACTGACCGCCGACAATCTGACCAAACAAACCGAACTTGAAGGAATGACTCTGTGGAGCTGATCGGAGTGATCGGTGGCGGCACCATGGGTGCCGGGATCGCCGAGGTGTGTGCGAAGGCCGGGAGCGGGGTCCTCGTGCTCGAGACCAAGCAGGAGTTCGCCGTCGCCGCGCAGCAGCGGATCGCGTCCTCTATCTCGCGCGGTGTCGCGAGGGGCAAGATCACCCAGGAAGAGGCGGACACCGCGATCGCCCGGGTGCGTGTGACCCTCGACATCGCGGAGTTCGCCGACCGCGACCTCGTCATCGAGGCCGCCCCGGAGATCGAGGAGCTCAAGTACGAGGTCTTCGGCAAGCTCGACAAAACCGTCAAACCGTCCGGCATCCTGGCGACCAACACCTCCTCGATCCCGGTGATCAAGGTCGCGGGCGCCACGCAACGTCCCGAGCAGGTCGTCGGCGTGCACTTCTTCAACCCGGTACCGGTGATGCCGCTGGTGGAGATCATCTCCACCCTCGTCACCTCCTCGGAGACCGCCGCCGCGGTCACCGACTACGCGCGCAACACCCTGCGCAAGACCACCGTGCAGGCCGGGGACCGATCCGGGTTCATCGTCAACACACTGCTGATCCCGTACCTGTGCCAGGCGGTGCGGATGCTCGAATCCGGGTACGCCTCGGCCGAGGACATCGACGCCGCGATGAAGGGCGGCTGCGGCTACCCGATGGGCCCGCTGACCCTGCTCGACACCGTCGGCCTCGACGTCGCGCTCGCGGCAGCGGAGTCGCTGCACACCGAGTTCGCCGAACCGCACTACGCACCGCCGGCGCTGCTGCGCCGCATGGTCGACGCCGGCCGCCTCGGACGCAAGACCGGCCGCGGCTTCTACAACTACAGCTGAGCTGAAAGTTTGGTAAGGCCAAGCTCGTAGACGCCGAGCCGGTCCCCGGGATGCTCTGCGGTGACCGTGTCATTGGCTGGCTGCACCGGTGGAAGTGATCGACCACCAGCGTTGCATTCGGCAACAATCCTTCGGTCCGGACGGCACAGGTACGCGGTGTTGCCGACGATATCCGAGCGACCCCAATACATACCCCGGTCGGTTTGGATCTCAAACCCCACACCTCGCTCGCCGAGAGTCTGATCGAGGTGACTTACAGTGTGCGTGACCTCTGTGGGCCGGTCGAAGACCAACCACGAACCCGGCTGCAGCGCCGCAGGCAGACACCGTTTCGAACCCCCGGATCCTGATTGCGTTGTCAAAGTCCAGTAGCGAGTACGGGGCTCTGACAAGGGGACCTCACAGGCTATGTTCGGCGGTGACCTCGGACATGACGTCCAGGAACTCGCGGGCCCGTTTCGGTCGGCAGAGGGCGATTCCGACGAAGATGGTGTCCAGAACGGCTAGATGTGCGAGGCGGCTAGTCATCGCCTCCTGACGGAAACCGAGCTCAGGGCCGCCCGCGACAAGGACATGATCGGCGTGGTTCGTCAATGGTGAACGGAGGTAGCTGGTCACCGCGACGACGCTCGCCCCCCTGTCGTGGGCTGCTTCGACCGCATGGAGCGTTTCCTTGGTGGCGCCCGTGTGGCTGATTGCCAGGACTGCATCACGTTCCTCGAGTGCTCGGGCAATCAAATTCTGGCCGAAGGTATCCGACGGGGAGTGCACCAGAAGTCCCAGGGTGGTCAGTCGGTAGGCGCAGTCTCGAGCCGGCGCGGACGACGTGCCGTTGCCGATCACGAGGATGCGGCGGGCCGAGGCAAGCGCATCGAGCGCTCCTTCGTATGCGTCCAGATCCAGCGTGCGTACGGCGTCCTGAAGGACAGCTGCGCTGCTGCGCAGCACCCGTCTCGGAACTTCCCTCCGTGGGGTGCGTGAAGTGATTCCTTCGGCGCGCTCGAGCTCATAGCTCTCGACATCTTGTGTGGCCAGGTCGCTGGCCAACGCGAGCTTGAGGTCATGAAATCCTTTGAAGCCCAGTCCCTGACAGGCGCGGATGACCGTGGACTCTGATGTACCCGCTCTATCGGCGGCTTCCGACACCGAGGAGGTCAATACCCCCTGCGGGTCCTCGAGTACGAGGCCCACGAACTTCAGGGCGCTCGGCACCATTTGAGCACGGGCGGCCTGGATGCGGGCGGCAACCTCTCCGGTCCGCAGGCGTGTGGGGTTCGGCTGGGTACGTATCTTCGCTGTCACGCGTGCCAATTTACTCCGAGTGACACGCGCTGTGGAGGAAAGTTCCTCCTCTTGCCGATTACTTCGGAATTTTTCCCCATTGTTCACCGGTGGGATGCTTCTACGACATCCGGCCTGCTTAGCATTCCGGTTATCGCCAGAGAAGCGCCGCGCTCGACGAGCCCGTACCACGAGATCGTCCGCGTGCGAGGGCCACTAGCGGCCCCCTGTCCTCGTTCGCGTCGCCGTCGGCGAGCACAGGCCAACCGACTGTCCTTCACGTCATCGGCTCCGACCACCCGCCTCCTCGAGATTTCGCCCACGTCGAGGACTACCAAAGAAGAGACCGAAAGATGCTCATCCGCAAGATCTTCCATGTCGCCGCACTCGCTACCTCCGCCGCAATGGCCGTTTCCCTGATCAGCGCCTGCGGCGGGACTGGGGCATCAGGATCCGACGGCGCCACAGTCACGGTCTACAGCGCTGACGGATTGGCCACCTGGTATGACGGCGTGTTCAAGAAATTCACAGACGAGACTGGCATATCGGTCAACCTCGTCCAGGCCGGCTCAGGAGAGGTGGTCTCGCGGGTGGAGAAGGAGCAATCCAACACCCAGGCCGATCTCATGGTGACGTTGCCGCCGTTCATCCAGAAGGCTGACAAATCCGGGCTGCTGGTGGCCAGTGGTCAAGACACAGCGGACATTCCCGCCGAGCAGATCGGCCCGGAGGGTCGGTATGTGCCGATTCTCAACAACGCGTTGTGCTTCATCGCCAATCCGGGCGCTGATCCACAACCGGTTACCTGGGATGACCTGTTGAATCCCGCATTCAAAGGCAAGCTGCAGTATTCGACACCAGGGCAGGCCGGTGACGGCACCGCTGCACTGGTGCTGCTACAACATCTGCGCGGAAAGCAAGGCGCGCTCGACTATCTGGCACAGCTTCAGATCAACAACGTCGGTCCGTCCTCCTCGACTGGAAAGTTGCTACCTAAAGTCAGCAACGGTGAACTGCTGGTTGCCAACGGCGATGTACAGGTTGACCTCGGGGCGATCAAAAGCAACAGAGCGAATGTCAACATCTTCTTCCCTGCTGACAGTGACGGCAAGCGCACCACCGTCGCGGTGCCGGCCCTCGCCGGCGTTGTGAAGGGTGCACCGCACCAGGATGAGGCCAAGAAACTGCTGGCCTTCATGTTGTCCGACAAGATTCAGCAGACGGTCGCGACCGAAGCGCTAGCCATCCCGGTGCGTGAGCATGTCCGCGTTTCCACAAGTACGTCAGCCGGCCCCAACACGCCCGCCGCAGTCCTTGAAGGCGTTGAGGTCTGGGTGCCGGACTGGAACGCAGTAGTCTCGGACCTCGAAACCGATCTGGCCGCCTACCAGAGGGCCACCGGTAGCTGATGACTGAGTCCAAGGTTTGGCAGGGCAAAGTCGCACGTCCACGCTCCGGACAGCCGGAGATGGCAACCGACACGTCAGCAATCACTTTCGACCGTGTCGGTGTGAGATACGGGCGGGGGCGGGAGGCGACGAATGCCCTGGTCGACTTCAACCTGAGCGTCGCCGAGGGCGAGACGGTTGCATTGCTCGGGCCAAGCGGGTCAGGAAAGTCGACAGCACTGAACGCACTGGCCGGTTTCGTCCGTCCCACCTCTGGCCGGGTTCGACTTGCGGGTAGCGATGTCACTGACGTGCCGCCGGCAAAAAGAGGTATCGGCGTGGTGCTGCAATCGTATGCGCTGTTCCCGCACATGCGGGTGGCGGACAATGTGGCATTCGGTCTGAAGGCACAACGCGTTGCGCGACGTGACATCGCCGCACGAGTGTCCGAGGCGCTGGACATGGTGGGCATGCGTGCTCATGGCGACCGGTTGCCCCGTGAGCTCTCCGGCGGACAACAGCAGAGGATCGCGATCGCGCGAGCGTTGGCGATCAAACCTCGCGTCTTGCTGCTGGACGAGCCGTTGGCGGCGTTGGACGCGCGGTTGCGTCAGTCGATGCTGTCCGAGCTGCAGGCGCTCAGAAACGCGCTTCCGGACACCACGATGCTGTATGTCACCCACGATCAGGCTGAAGCGCTCGCGCTGGCCGACCGAATCGTCGTCATGAACGATGCGCGGTTGATCGATGTCGACACCGCCGAGAACCTGTGGAATCGGCCGCAGTCGAGTTTTACCGCGGCCTTCCTCGGGGGTGCCAATCTGATCCGGTGCAGGCTCGAGCGGATCTTCGGCACGTCGGCGTTGGTTTCGTTTGCGGGCCGGACCGTCCACGCAGAGGTGCCGCACCCGTCAGCCGAGGCACGGGATTGGCGAGTGGGATCAACAACCCTGTTGTGCGTACGTCCGCACACCGTGCAGATCGGCTCGCCGGCCGAAACGGATGCGGTGCGAGGTATTGTGACTGCCGCGGTGTGGCGGGGCGCCACCACCCGGCTTGTGGTGGACCTCGCAGGGTTGCCTGATCAACTGATCGAGGTCGATACGCCCGGGCACCTGCATTTCGGAATCGGCGACGAGGTGGGCGTGCGGTTTGCCGATCCGGCCGGCGTGCTTGTGCACGAGGCGCCGTGACCGCGGTGCGGGAGCGGACCGCGCCGGCCGGGACAGCGCAGCGGGGTCCGCGTTCGTATGCGGTGTTGTGGGCCATGCCACCGCTGCTGATGGTGCTCGTCGTCGCGGTGTACCCGCTGGTTCGGGTATGCCTGGAGTCGGTTCGCGGCGAGTCGACCTGGTCGAAAATGTTGGCTTCGGCATCGTTTCGCGAGGCGCTGTGGCGGACGGTCGCGATCGCGGTGACATCGACGGCAGGATGTCTGGTTCTTGGTACCTTCTTGGCTATCGTACTGGCGTTTGTCCCCTTTCCCGGATCTCGAATGATCGGGCGGTGTATCGACACAGTGCTCGCGCTTCCCTCGTTTTTGATTACGCTGGCGTTCACCTTCCTCTACGGTACGGCCGGGCTGCTCAATGCGGCGATCTCACTCGCTACAGGCGAGGCATCACCGATGGTGAACTTTCTCTACACCCCGGCCGGGGTGATCGCGGCCGAGATCACCTTCTTCACACCGTTTGTTGTTCGGTCGCTGCTGGCGTCCTTCGCAGTTCTTCCCCGGCAACATCTCGATGCTGCGGCAAGCCTCGGTGCATCACCGTGGCGAGTACTGCGTTCGGTCGTCATGCCCGAAGCGTGGCCGGCATTGGTGGCGGGCGGTGGTCTGGTTCTGTTGCTGTCGCTCAACGAGTTCGGGATTGTTCTGTTTACCGGCGCGAAGGGCGTCACCACACTACCGGTACTGATTTACACGAAGGGAATCGTCACCTTCGATCTTCCCGGCGCCGCCGCGGTCGCCACCGTTCAGATCGGGCTTTCGCTGACCCTCTACGGCCTGTATCGGGTGAGCTTCGCGCGAGCGATGGCCAGTCGCAGGAAGGAGACTCCAGGTGTTGCTGTGGAGCCGGCGTAGTAAGTCAGCGATTCTCGCGATCTTCGCGGTTGTCGTGCTCGTCGTATTTGTCGCGCCATTGGGAACGGTATTACTCGCGAGCCTGGCAGGGGCATGGAACGGTCCCCTGCCGTCGGACCTCAATCTCGCACATTTCGACGACGCACTGTCCGGGGAGAATCTCGATACCATCTCCGTGAGTCTGCAGACGGCGTACCTCGCTGGGGCCATCGCGTTGGTGGTGGGAACCTGGGCGGCGTTGGTTGCGCGCGAATCTCCTCGCTGGCTGAGTAGGGTGATCGACGCCGTGTTCCATCTACCCATCGCAGTGCCGTCGGTTGCTGTCGGGCTCGGACTTCTGATTGCCTTCAACTCGCGCCCCTTCCTGCTGGGCGGGACGAAATGGATCGTCATCCTCGCCCATGCCACTTTGGTACTGGCTTTCGCGTTCAGTTCGGTATCGGCAGCGCTCGAGCGCCTCGATCCGGCATACACGCAGATCGCTGAATCCCTTGGCGCAGGCCCGGTTCGCGTGCTGATCCGGGTCACTGTGCCGCTGCTTCTGCCAGCCTTGGGTGCGGCGGCCGGCTTGGCCGTCGCACTGTCGATGGGCGAGCTTGGGGCAACGATCATGGTGTACCCGGCCACCTGGAAGACGCTGCCAGTGACGATCTTCGCGCTGAGCGACCGCGGTCAGACGTTCCAGGCATCGGCATGTACGACAATCTTGCTCCTGCTGACCTTGCTGTCGCTCCTTGCGCTGGGACGAATCCGTGGGCGCGCCGCCGTCCGCTAAAGCCCCAAATACCCCGCTTACCAGACAGTTCACCATCACAAGATCGATCGTAGGAGGAAATCCGTTGCAGATTCGGGTAGGTATCGTTGGTGCCGGTCTCATGGGCGCCGCAACCACGTATCACTTGGCAGCACTGGGCGCCAAGGTCACCGTGTTCGACTCACACAGCCCTGGTGGGGGCACGAGCGGGTCGAGCTTCGCGTGGATCAGCGCGAGTGCGCCCGCGATCGAGGATCGAGATTACTTCGATCTGTGCCATACCGCCATGAGCGAAGTCTCGGCACTTGCCGATGACATCGGCGGCGAGCACTGGTTTCAGCCTTCTGGGCATCTCCGTTGGGCAGTTCACGGCTCCGACACCGAAAAGGAGCTCCTCGCGCACGCCGACCAAATCGCAGGCTACGGATATCAAGTAAACATCCGTAGTGCCCAAGATGTCCGCGAGTCAATCGAACCAACGATCCAATTCGAATCGCCGAACCAACCGGTGCTGGTATTCCCACAAGAATCCTGGATCGATGCCCCCGCGTTGATTCACCGATTGTTGGCCGCAGCGAAGGCACACGGAGCCGAGACGGTCATTGGAAGGACCGTGACGCACATCGACACGGACAGTTCGTCCGTCACCGGAGTGGTGCTCGATGACGGCTCCCGCTACACCCTCGATGTTCTCGTCAACGCAGCAGGTCAATGGAGCGGACACATAGCGTCACTCGTGGGTCGAGATCTCCCACTGTTGTCGAGCCCTGGACTCGTCGCCAGACTACGAAGCAAGAACTTCCGAACAACCTGGGCAATGCACAGTCCGCACGTCGAGATTCGGCCCGACGGCGACTGCCAGATGCTGCTCCACAGCCGTGAAATTGACGCACAGTTGGACGCCAGCGGATTCGCCGACGACCAGCAAGTCGACGATCTCTACACACTCGCCAAAACCGTCATACCCGATCTCGAGACGAGCCGTGTCATCGATGCTCGGGTCGGCTGGCGCCCCCTCCCACTGGACACCCTGCCCTCGGTCGGAAGAATCAGCACGCTCGGCGGCTACTACGAGCTCGTAACGCACATGGGCGCAATCCTGGCGCCCATGCTGGGACGGCTCGCTGCAACCGAGATTGTGACCGACCAAGATAGTGTGCGGCTCGCAAAATACCGTCCCGAGCGGGACGGTCTCCGCACAGTGAAACCAGGCGACGTTCTGTCGTCGTCCTAGGATCGGCCAGATCAGGGAAATCCGGTGGTGGGTGGTCTCGGACGTGTCAGACACGCGGCCGGGCCACCTTACGCCGGCGCGCTTCGTTGGACGCGTGTTCGAGGGTCTTAAGCCAGCGAGGTCGAGGGGACGGTAGCCTCGGACTTTCATCCTCGCGCTCCCACAGGACCAAGCGTGTCAGTTCCCGGCACGCCGCTCATCCTGGCGGTCGGAACTCGGTCGTCCACACCTCATGCGCGGACAGTCCGCTTGCCGCTGCGTGCAGGCCCTTCCCACTATCGCTGGGCCTGTCAACGCCGGCCGAAAATTATTCCCCCTCGTTGACGGGGCCTTTTCGAATGGTCTGAGCCTTGAATTATGCTCGCGCCCACTAGGTGTTCATGCACCGCAGTACGGCGTGGATCTCGGTCCGGTAACACCGGCCATGGTGGTTCATCCCGCGAATGACCGGATTGATCCACCGCACTCAATCATCCAACATCGGTCGTGGTGCGTAGCCGGAGTCCGCAGGAACGATCCACCGTGCCCATGTTCTTGCGGGCATCGCCGCTGACCGCAGGCATAACCACCGAGAACACGCTCGACTGGTCCCGCGTGAATCATCTCGCCCGAAACAACCACTCGTGGAAGGTGTTCGAGGCATCCTCACCTCGATAGCCTGCCGGGTGGCCTGGGTATCCGTTCCGGACCCGTGGAGCGCGGGACAGGGGAACGAAAAATTCAACCTCCCCATCCTCCATGCCCATCACTCCCGCACGCAGAATCGCCAGCACACTCAGCGGTTTCGCCCTCCCCAGGCCGCGAAGCTGGGTGGCGCTGGTTCCGAGCGCGCGGAGGAGATCAGGCGCGCGGTGTCGTTCGCCGATGCACCCAGAGGGTGCAGTTCATCGGTTATCCCGGATCGAATGTACTTTGCCGGGTCTTTCGATGATTCGAGCCCTTCGACGGCCCTGCCCCCGACCCCGCTCGCAAACTCGGTGGAATCTCGGCTGAGATCGCCGTGTCGGCGGAGGCGAAGTGGCGTGGCCTTATGAGGCAGAACGGTCAGGCGGCTTCAGTCGTCGGACGCCCTCTCACCGTGGCGCTTGTCGACCATGACCGACCGGTCCTGCAGTGTCACGGCGACTGCGGCCCCCACCGGGAAGGCCGAGGCATCGTAACTGGACAGGTCGGCCTTGACCGTGGTGCCATCGGCGAGCCGCACGGTGAGGCGGGTGACCGAGCCGAGGAACGTGATCCCGGTGACCCGCGCGGTGCCGTCCGGTTCGGCGGTCAGCTGGACGGACTCGGGCCGTACCAGTACGTCCACGTCCCGGTCCGCGCCATGGCCAGGCCCATCGACGGGCAGCCGGCGGCCGAGCACCTCAACGGTCGTGCCGCCGTCTACGGTATAGCCGGGTACCCGGGTCATGGTGCCGACGAACTCGGCGACGAAGGCAGTCGCCGGGCGCGCATACAGTTCGGCGGGTGCGGCGCACTGCTCGAGGCGGCCCGCGCGCATCACGGCGACACGATCGGCCATCGACAGCGCCTCTTCCTGGTCATGGGTGACGAATAGGGTGGTGATGGCGAGTTCGCGCTGCAGCCGCCGGATTTCGTCGCGGAGTGTCAGGCGGACCTTGGCGTCGAGGGCGGACAGCGGCTCGTCCAGCAGGAGAACGCGTGGACGCAGCGCCAGCGCGCGGGCGAGCGCGATGCGTTGCTGCTGGCCACCGGAGAGTTGGTGCGGGTAACGGTCGCCGTGCTGTGGAAGCCCGACCAGGTCGAGGAGGTGGGTGGCGCGGGCGCGGCGCTCGGCTGCCCCGACCCTGCGCATGCGCAGCCCGAAGGCTACGTTGTCCGCGGCATTGAGGTGCGGGAAGAGACTGTAGGACTGGAAGACCATCCCGGCGTCACGCCGGTGCGCGGGCACGGACGTAACGTCCTCGCCGTCGACCAGCACCTGGCCGGAGTCGGGCATCTCGAACCCGGCGAGTGTGCGGAGCGCAGTGGTCTTGCCGCAGCCGGACGGGCCGAGCAGGGCGAGCAGTTCGCCGGGCCTGATCTCGAGGTTCAAGCTGTCGAGCGCGACCGCCTGGCCGTAGGAGCGCCGCAGCTGCCGGAGTTCCACGGTGGCACCGGTTGCCGGGGAGGCGGTGATGGTGGGCGGGGCAAGGGTTGCGTTCGGCATGGCTGGGATCTCTCTTTCGTCAAGTGCTGGGGTCTAGGCCCGGTGGCGGGGTCCGCCGCTTGCGGAGAGCACGACCAGCAGCGCCCAGGTGAGCAGCAGGCTGATCATGGAGATGGCGATGGTGACGGGACCTTGAGCGCCGTTGGAGCTATTGACGATCCACACGGCGAACGTCTGGAAGCCGAGTACGGAGGGCACCGTGAACTCGCCGAGCACCAGGGCGAGGGTGAGCGCGATGGCGCTGAGCAGGGCGCCACGAAGGTTGGGCAGAATCACCGTGACCACCGCACGGATGCGGCTCGCGCCGTTGTTCTGGGCCGCCTCCATGAGCGTGGGTACATCGAGGGCGCGCAGCCCGGTGTCGAGTGCCCGGTAGGCGAGCGGCAGCGCCAGCACCACGAAGGCGAGCACCAGGACCACCGGGAAGGAGGGGTTCTGGATCGCGATCATCGTCGCGAAGAACGGTGTGTCGGCCAGGTAGTCGGGTCCCCACTTGAACACCGTGGTGAGCCCGGCGGCCAGTGCCAGCGCGGGCACGACGAGCGGCAGCGAGCACACCACCTCGACGACCGCGCGCAGTCGCGGACCTCCGAGCCGCGCCGCGACCATCGCGGGGACCAGGATCAGCAACACCACGGCGGTGGTGGTGGCTGCGAGGCCGAGGGACATCGCCAGTGACGGCAAGAAGCCGGGGGCGTCGAGGATGCCGGTGTAGGCGTCGAGAGTGAACCCTGCGCCGGGGTCGTCAATGGTGTAGAGGACAGCGCAGAGCAACGGGACGGCGAAGTAGACCGCGCTCACCAGCAGTATGGCTCTGCGCCCCAACGAGGGTCGGGTCCGCGCGCGCCGCGGCGGGGTGGGTTCGTTCAGACCAGCCATCGGGTGCTCCTGCGCTGCAGGGGGATGTAGAGAGCCATCACCACACCGGCGACCACGACCATGTCGAGGCTCATCGCGAGTCCCACATTGCCCTGCCCGACGAAAACGTTGCCGTTGAGCGCGTTGGCGATCTGCAGGGTGAGCAGCGGCACCGTGGCGCCGACCATGGCGCGTGCGGTGGCGTAGGCCGAGAAGGAACTGCCGAAGAGCAAGATGAAGCCGCCGAGCAGCGAGGGTGTGAGCACCGGCAGAGCGACGTACCGCCAGTATTGCCATGTGGACGCGCCGTTGTTTTGCGCGGCCTCGCGCCATTGCGTCCGGAGGCCATCGAGGGCTGGGATGACGGTGAGCACCATGAGCGGGATGAGGAAGTACAGATAGACCAGGACCAGGCCCCAGAAGCTGTACAGGCTCCACCCGATCTTGTCCAGGCCGAGGTGTTGGGTGAGCACGCCCGCGTTGCCGAGTGTGGCCACGAAGGCGAAGGCGACCGGTACGCCGCTGAAGTTGGCGAGCACCCCTGATGCGCTGAGCACCGCGTGCCGCAGCGCGGCGAATCGGGAGGTCACTACGGCCTGTGCGAGCAGCAGTCCGGCGAGGGTGGCGAGCAGGGCGGCCGTCAGTGACAGTTTGACGCTTCCGAGGAGGGCTGTGAGGTAGGGGTCGTGGAGTGAGGCGGTGATGTTGGCGGTGGTGAGCCTGCCGTCCGGTGCGGTGAGTGCGCCGCTGATCATGGCGAGCGCGGGCACCCCGAATGCGACGGCCACGAACGCCAGCAGCGGCGTGACCGCCAGGAGCCGTCCCGCCGTCCCGGAGCGGCGGGCAGACGCGCCGGGGGGCGCCGTTGTGTTCGTGGTCGTCGTGTTCGTATCGGTGAGAGTCATCCGGAGATGGCCTTCGCCCAGCCCTGGCCGAGTACCTGCTTGGCGTTGTTGAGCTGGTCCTGTGTCGGGAAGGCCGCGGTGCCGCTGACGGGGGGCAGCTTGGCGGCGGCCGCCTGGTCGAGGGTGCCGTCCTGCTGCATCGAGGACGTCAGTACCGGTCTGGCGTAGCCAGCGAGAAAGAGGTTTTGGCCCTCGACGCTGTAGAGGTATTCCTGCCACAGTCGTGCGGCGGCCGGGTGTGGTGCCCACTTGTTGATGGCCTGGGTGTAGTAGTTGGCGTACTTGCCGTCGGTGGGGATGTTCACCTGCCAGTCCAGGCCTTTGGAGTTGAACTCGTCGGCGTAACCGGTGTTGAGGAAGTCCCAGTAGATGGCGATCGGTGTCTCGCCCGACCCGATGGTCGCCTGCGTCGCCTGGACGGGGTTGAAGTTGCCGATCTTGTGCAGTTCCGCGAAGAAGTCGATGCCGGGCTGGATGTTGTCCAAGCTACCGCCGTTGGCGAGGGCCGCGGCGTAGACGGCGGCGAAGGCGCCGCCCGCCTGGGAGGGGTCGCCGCTGAGCGCGATCATGCCCTTGTACCGGGGGTTGCGCAGGTCGGCGAAGGTCTTGGGGCAGGTGGTGACCTTCTTGGCGTCGCAGCCGATGGAGACATAGCCGTTGTAGTCGTTGTACCAGGTGCCGTCGGCGGCGGCCTGGTCGGCGGGGATCTTGTTGAACGAGGCGACCTTGTACGGCGCGAACAGTCCCTGTTGTTGGCCGCTGAGCGCGAAGGCGGCACCCACTTCGGCGACGTCGGGGGCGCGTTCCTGGCCCTTGCGGGAGGTGATCGCGTTGAGTACATCCTGGCTGGAACCATGGGGGTTCTCGAGGTTGACCGTGATGCCGTACTTTGCGGTGAAGCTGTCGATGATGGCGCCGTAGTTGGCCCAGTCCCGCGACAGTGCCAGCGTATTGACCGATCCTTCCTTCTGGGCCGCGGCGATCAGGGCGTCCATGTCGCCGAAATCGGAGGCGGAGGTGGCGGTCTGCGCGCCGGTGGAGGTGCCGGTCGATGCCGACCCGCAGGCGCTCAGTGTCAGAGCAATGACCGCGAGGCCGCACACGGCGGCACCGGCGAAACGGAAGCGGGAGAAAATCACGGGGGCGTTCCTTCGGGTCTTGGGAAAGGTGAGTGGTGGATCAGGGTCGATCAGCCTGCTGCTCACGGTCGACACCTCTCGGCGGAGAGGAAATAGTGCCGCCCGCCGAACTGCTGAAAATGGGCGGTGGTCACGTCGGCGGCACTGCGCTCTGCGACGACACGTCGGCTTTCTGGTGCTGCGGATCCGGTGCCGGTACTACGGGGGCTTGCCTCACTGAGTACACGTCCGGACATCGACGGCGGGACCGGTAGGCCGATGAGCCAGCAGATGGTTGGGGGGATGTCGAGGTGGTCGGCGGGGAAGTGGAATTGTTCGGCGGTTCGAAAGCTCGGCCCGTTCAGGACAAGCGGTATGTGCATGTCTGCCGATGATGTCGATCCATGTCCCCCGGCGAGTTGTTCGCCGGCGCCTCGGGCGCTGAGGCCGACGCGCAGCTCACCAGCGTGATCGTGGTAGGTCAGCGACACGTACGCCAACAAGTCGGGGTCGGTTGTCGGTCCGGACCGTAAGTCATCGAGCGAAAGGGCGCCCGGAACTTTGCTGCGCTCAGCGAAAGTGGGCCCGGACCACCCGGCTGACATGACGGCCTCGATCACTGCATCGGCTTCTTCAGGGCGCAGCCGCTTGCCCGCATACACCAGCAGGCCACCGTTGTTGTCGACGATGCGGACATCGCGCGAGATCGGCAGCGGAATCCATGACGCCGTCTCGGCCACGTCAATGGTGTGAGTTGCGTTGGAGAAGCCATGGTCCGAGGTCACGATGATGTCGGTGTGCGGTGCGGACTGACGAACCCGACCGACCAGCCGGCGCAGGCGACGGTCGATCTCGAGGAGTGCATCATCGCTGGCGGGACGGTCGGCGCCGTTGTCATGCTGGATGTCATCGAGCTCGCCGGACCACAGCACAACGACATCGGGTGCGAGCTCGGGCATCACGTAGTCGACGATGAGGTCCACTGCCCAGTCCAGTTGGGGGAAGGGGCCATCCGCTGTGCGCGGATCGTTTCCCGCGAGTTGGTTCCGAACACTGTCGGGTTGGGCGTAGAAGGCGTCGTTCTGGAACGGATATGCGCCGATGACCGCGCCGTGTCCGTCGATCGCCCCCGGATTGAGCAGCAGTGTGCCCCCGTTCGAACCCGTGCCGACGGCGACCAGTTTGCGTCCGTGGTCCGCCAGGTGCTCGCTGAGAGTGGGCACTGGAAGCAGTCGATTCCCTCGACGTGCCCGGAGCAGATCCAGGTTGTCGGGGCAGGCGGCATCGATCAGACGTCCGGCGGCCCAGATGTAGTTGCCCATTATCCCGGCCGCAGCCGGAGCCTGTCCGGTAGCCAGGGACGCCGCTGCCGGGAATGTCAGTGAGGGTGCAACAGATCGCGCGTGGTCGTAGGAGACACCGCGGCGAGCGAGTTCGGTGATGAACGGCATCTTCGACACATCGGACGCCCGGAGCCCGTCGACAACGATGAGCAGCGTACTCACCATTTCTGACTCTCCCACGGTTGGGCTTGTCCGCGTGGGCTGTGAGCTCGGGCGAGCGTTTCCGGGCTCGACCGTGCGTTGTAATGTGCTGGCCGGTGGGGTGAGGGCATCAGCTGATCCGGTCGGTGAGGATCGTGGCCATGGTCGTCAGGCCCCGGCGTAGTTGTGCGTCGTCGACGGCGAAGCTCAATCGCAGATGTCCGGGCGCTCCGAAAGACGCACCGGGCACCGTGATGACGCCCGCGGTCAGCAGGTGGTCTGCAAGTGCGACATCATCGGGGTGGAACCGCCGTATATCGGGGAAGAGGTAGAACGCTCCGTCAGGAGGCGACTGCAGCAGTCCGAGAGGTCCCAGGATCGACTCACACAGACTCAGCCTGCCGCGCAGCAGCGACCGGAACTCGGCGGTTACGTCCGGTCCGGTCAGGGCAGCGAAGGCGGCAGCCTGTGTGATGCGGCTGACGTTCGAGGTCGTGTGGGACTGGATGGCGGTCGCGGTGTCGATGACTTGTTTCGGGCCCGACATCCAGCCGACCCGCCACCCCGTCATCGCGTACGACTTGGACACGCTACCCACGGTGACGAGCCGGTCGGTCACCGCTGGCTCGACGTGGCCCGGTGCCGGTACGGACCCGAAGCCGAGATCGACATAGGTTTCATCGGAGACGATCCAGATGCCGCAGGCTGCCGCCCAGGACAAGATGGCGTGCAGCTCGGTCTTGTCGTAGACCTGGCCGGTTGGGTTGTTCGGCGAGCACAGCAGCAGCACCCGCGTCGCCGGGGTTCGGGCGGCCTCCAACTCGTCCGGGCTTACTTTGAGTTCACCGGCGGGCGGCTCAACGATCACCGGGTTGCCGTTGGCGAGGCGGACGGACGAGGGGAAGGTCACCCAATACGGTGCCGGTATCAGGACCTCGTCCCCAGGTTCGAGCAGGGCCCTGAACGTGTTGAACAGCGCCTGTTTCGCGCCGTGGGTCACCAGGACGTTCGAGCTTGCCAGGGGCGCCGAGGCGCGCAAGGTAAGTCGGTCCGCGATCGCCTGCCGCAGGCGATCCTCACCGCCGGTGGGACCGTAGCAGTGATTCTCCGGCCGGGCCGCGGCCTCGATCGCTGCGGCGACGATATGGGCGGGAGTTGGCAGGTCGAGTTCTCCCGCCGAGAGGTCGACGACATCGACGCCCTCGCGGCGCAGATGCTCGGCGCGTTGCCGCAAGACGGCGGTCGGCGACAGCGTAATCATTGATCATTCCTCATTTCCGATGCTGGTAATCCGCCCGGAAGGGGCGGCAGCGGTGGTAGCACAGTCGTCGGGCGACTGGTGTCGGGTTGTAATCCGTGGCCTGCCGGCGATGCGCCAGGAGCGGGCTGGGTCCGGCGCACGGTGATGACGGCCTCGCGCCGCTGGACCGTCTGGTCGACGGCCCCGGATCGCAGCTCTGTCTGTACCGTGGCGTAGTGACTCGGTCACCACGCGCCAATCGGCTGTGGCATCGCGCCGGCGACCGAGAGCCTGCGGACGTCCACCGGCCGCCCTGCGCTGACTCGCCCACCTCTTGTTGTGCCACAACCGATTGCCGAACTCGTCGTACCGGGCGGGTGGCATCCGCCTGGTCACACTCGCGGCATGGCTGCAGATGGGTGATCGGACATGAAGTTCCTTGGCGCTGAAAGTGTTCGGACCCGGAGGACGCTATGCAGCAACAGCAACGTCCACCACAACTCTGAGCAAACGCTGGATGAACTATTCCATAGAAGTCCTGTCAATGGGATTGTTCATCCGACAACTGTTAGCGTGTCCCTCGCGGCCGGCGATCGCTGGACGCCCTGGACCTACGGACCTAGGAGATGAGCAGTCACGATGACGATGACGAAGCAGGTATTGGTCGGTGGCGAGTTCGTCACCCGGGCGCGGGCGGCGATGTCCGGGCTCGGAGAAACCGACAAGCGGGTGCTCGAGACGATCCTGCAGGACCCCGAGGCGGTGGTCCGCGCCTCGGCCACCGAGCTTGCCGCCCAGGCCGGCACAGCACAGTCGTCGGCCGTGCGGGCATGCCAACGCATCGGCTACCGCGGCTTTCAGGATGTGAAGCTCGCCATCGCACGCGACCTGGCCCGCCAACAGGACACCGACGTCAACCTCTCGCACGACGAACGAATCGACGAGGCCACACCACCGACCGAAATCCTCGACCGGATCCTGCGGCGCAGCGGCCACGCACTCCTCGATGCCACCCGCACCGTCGACGGCAAGCACTTCGCCCAGACGGTCGAACGCTTCTCGACCGCAACAAAGATCCTCGTCATCGGCAACGGGACATCGGTGGCGCCCGCCCACGACGCGGCGTACCGCCTGTCGGTGCTCGGTCTCACCGCCAGCGCCCCGGCCGATGTCATGACCCAACACCTTGCCGCGCGCCAGCTCGACGCCTCATGCGCGTGCCTGGTGATCAGCAACACCGGCGCCACCCGGGAAACCCTGACGGCCGCCGAGGCGGCGAAGCAGGCCGGCGCGTTCGTCGCCGCGATCACCAGTTACAGCAACTCGGCACTGACCCGCATCGCCGATGCCCCGCTCGTCGCCGGCGGCCCGGAATACGGGTTCCGACTGGCCGCAATGTCGAGCCGACTGGCACACCTCGGCGTCGTCGACGCGATCTTCGTCGGTATCGCAGCGCGTAGTCCCCAGCCCGCAGAGAACGCCCTCGACCTCATGGCCGATGTCACCGCCGAACACTCGCTCTGAAATCCCGCCCACAACAGACCCACTCTCAAGGAAGCCCACCCTGATGCTGCACAACTCTGTCCCGCCGATCACGCTGGCCGTACTGGACATGGCCGGCACCACCGTCGACGAACACGGAGCCGTCCGCACAGCCGTCCTCGCCGCCATCGATCACGTCACCGACGGCAACCGCCCCGCCGACTTCGACCACGTCTTCCACCGTGCCCGCGGCGGAGCCAAGACAACCATGTTCCGCGCCCTCCTCCGCGACGACGACCTCGCCCGCCGCGCCCACACCCGCTTCGAACTCGAACTCGAGAACGCGATCCGAGCGGGCGTCGTCGAACCCATCGACGGCGCCGCCACCACCTTCGAGGCCCTCCGCGACCGCCACGTCAAGATCGCCCTCACCACCGGATTCTCCGTCACCACCCGCCGCGCCCTCCTCGAGCACCTCGGCTGGACCGACACCGTCGATCTCGTCCTCTCCCCCGAGGACGTCGGCCGCGGTCGCCCCTACCCCGACACCGTCCTGACCGCGATCCTGCGCCTTCAGGTCGACTCCGTCGCCGCAGTCGCCGTCGTCGGCGATACCACCAACGACCTTCTCTGCGGCACCCGCGCCGGCGCCTCCGTGGTCGCCGGAGTGCTTACCGGCGCACACGACCGCGACACCCTCACCCACGCCCCCCACACCCACCTCATCGACGACATCACCGGCTTGGCCACGATCATCGGGGAGTAGTAGTTGTCCGGGTGAATCCAACTCCGGCGCACCGCCTTAGCCCGCAGGAAGGTCTGCACGGCAGGGTTTCGCCGAAGGAAGTCCAGAGCTTCTGCATCAACGCTCGAGCCCGGTCCGGTGGAGCCGATCAGGGTGCGTGCGGCGACCAATTTCCCGGATCCCGACTCGCCCACGATCGCCCGGCCCTCGCCAGGCGGGCTGGGCGTAATAGATCCTCTGCACCATAGTCTGATTCGCGAAACCAAGCTCGTCGAGGCATACCGCATCAATCGGCAAGCAACGCTCAGGGCACTGAACCGAATGGGTACGGTCTGGAATGGTACGTATGGCGCCCGGCGTCGGGACCCATGCCGCCCCGGCGGTGCTGCTCCGACACGTATCGACGACGAGGAAATGAGCCTGCGCGAATCGCGGGCTCCCACTGGTGTTGACGTCACCCGCACCTCCTCGGAAGGTTCGGAAACACCAACGTGGATCAGCAGGGCCGGATACGCCGGATATGCCCTGCGACTACTTCAGCCACCAGCCTGAGATATCAGACCGTTCGAACATCACCGCGAAATATCAAGGAGGAAACTGATCATGTCTTCCACCGAACACAGCCGACAGACGGTTGTCGCAAACGGCCAGAGTTACATCGCGCCCCAGAAACCAACCGTCGTGATCACAATCGACGGATGCGCGGTCGAATACCTCACCGCAGCGCTCGAGAAGGGCTGTATGCCCAACCTGCAGGCGCTGCTCGACGGGGGCGCGTTCTCGGTCGACGCCCTGTCCGAGATGCCGAGCTTCACCAACCCGAACAACATCTCCATCGTCACCGGAGTAGCACCAGCGATCCACGGCATCGTAGGCAACTACTACCGTGACCCCCACGGTGTCGAACGACAGCTCACGCAGCCGTCCGATCTTCGCGCGTCGACAATCCATGCGGCCCTACATGCTCACGGGATCCCGGTACTCATGGTGACGGCCAAGGACAAGCTCCGCCGTCTCCTTAGCGTGGGAGGAGTGCCCTCGGTGAGCGTCGAGAAGGCAGATTCGCTGCCGATCGCACCCTACGGCGATGCGACGGCAGCCGACCTCGTGGGTAGGCCGGCACCGCACATTTACGACTGGGACGCAAGCATCTACGCCATGGACATCGGTCTCGCCGCGCATCGGCAAGCCGGTCCGATCGGATTGCTCTACGTCTCCTTCACCGACTACGTGCAACACCGCGAACCACCTGGATCGGCCCTCGCCAACCAGTTCTACAGCGCATTCGACGATCGCCTCGGCATCTACCTTGCCGAGGGCTTCCTTGTCGGGATCACTGCCGACCACGGAATGAATGCGAAACACAACCACGACGGGTCTCCCCGTCTGATCCTTCTCGAAGACGTCCTGCAGGAAGCTGGCATCAAGGGCCACGCTGTCTTGCCTATCACCGATCCCTACACAGCACACCACGGTGCACTCGGATCATTCGCCTGGGTATACGTTGACCGCACCGACCGTGATCGGGCGATTGAAATCATCGGGAATGCAGCAGGTGTCACGGAGGCCTACACCGGCAGGGAAGCTGCCGCGGCATACGAACTACCCAGCGACCTCATCGGGGACATCGCGGTCAGCGGTGACCGAAGCATGGTACTTGGCCGCTCGGCCTCCTTTCATGCAGCCTCGCCGCCCCCCGGCCACCTCAGATCCCACGGAGGTCGCTACGAACAGCCCATCCCACTGATTCTCAGTGAGCAACCGCGGCCCGAATTCCTCGGTTCACGTGCGGGGCGGCCACACCGCAACCGCTACATCCACGATCTTCTACTCAACGGATGCACGGAGCAACAAGAGGCACCGTCCGGCATCGGAAGTGTTCAAAAGCCGATCAGCGTTGCCCCATTTGGCGAATGACGACGCTCGGTCGCCACGTCAAACGACGAGGAGATCGGCTTCAATGGCCGAATCGCCGCTGCGGGCAGCTGTTCATCGGAATTCGGGCTGTCGTGCAACAGCCGGCATCGGACAGCGACTACGCCCTCCATCGAGCACGGCGCGGCATGATTGCGTTGGCGCCGCGAGGCCGAGAGTGAACACAACGTGATGACGCCTCCACCGATCGGCACACAACGCGCTTGGCTGCGTAACTGGGAACACCAAGGAGAATCTGGGGCACTCCGATCTCGAATCCGCCGGAGTATCGACGCACCGACGGAACGTGACATCGAGAACGGTGGCATCTCTCTGCGGGTCGGGATTAATGATGAGCTCCTCTGGTGCGGCGAGGATCGTCATGGTCTGTCCACAGCCGATGACATCCGCGCTGCCGACTCGGGATCCAGGAGTCGGTTCGATGCCATATTGTGCACTATTTCGCGGTGGAGACATCCCCTGAGCTCCCCACCGGCACGGTGCCGGAGAGCTACCTGCCCGGACCGCGATGGTGCCACAGATTGCGGCCACTAACGGCGGCTCGCCCAGTACGACAAAGATCATCACCACACCTTGAGGAAACCGTCATGACCAACGCGCAGCACCGGCCTGGCACGTCAAACACGGAAGGGACGGACGCGGAATACCTTCGACGATTCGGCTTCTCGTCGAAGCAGGACGTGGTCGCAAAATCCATCAGCCACTGGAATCCCGACAAGACCCGATTCTGGATCGATGCCGGAGTGCCCCTGATAATCGGTCGTCGCCATGGATACTTCATGTTCGACATTGACGGACACCGACTCATCGATGTCAGCCTTAACGGTGGCATCTACAACCTGGGCCACAGAAACCCTGAGATCATCGCCGCTGTTGTCGACGGGCTCGAGTACTTCGATATCGGTAGCCATCAGTTCCCGTCCGTGGCACGTACAGCCCTCGCCGAAGCCCTGATCGACGCCACCGAGATGGCGGTATCAAAGGTCGCTTTCGGTAGCGGCGGTGGCGAAGCCGTCGATATTGCGTTGAAATCGGCGCGACACGCAACTGGACGCCGCAAGGTCGTCTCGATCAGGAACGCCTATCACGGTCACACAGGCCTGGCAGTTGCGACCGGCGATCCACGCTACTCGCAGATGTTCCTGGCTGATCGACCTGACGAATTCGTCCAGGTGCCGTTCAACGACATCAACGCAATGCGGACCACGCTCGAACGCGAGGACGTCGCCGCAGTCATTCTGGAGACCATCCCAGCAACATACGGCTTTCCCCTACCCGATCCGGGCTACCTTCCAGCGGTAAAATCTCTCTGCGAACAGTTCGGCTCCCTCTATATCGCTGATGAAGTTCAAACGGGCATGATGCGTACCGGTCGCCTCTGGGCGATCTCCGGTTACGGAGTCACCCCCGACATAATCGTCAGTGCAAAAGGCTTCTCGGGAGGTATCTACCCGATCTCGGCGGTTCTCCTGAACCAGAAAACCTCCGCATGGCTCGACGAAAACGGGTTCGGCCACATATCGACCTTCGGAGGCGCCGAAATCGGGTGCATCGCGGCGCTGAAAACCCTTGAAATCACGACGCGCACCTCAACTCGGGAATCGGTGGTTCAGCTCGCCGAGGCGATGACCGCCGGCTTGGTTGCTATTCAGGACCGCTACTCCGACTGGCTACTCGAAGTCCGCCAGAACGGCCTCGTGATCGGGCTGAAGTTTGCCCAACCTAATGGCGCAAAGATCGTCATGAAGCATATGTATGCAGCTGGCGTGTACGCAAAGTTCGCCGCTCTCGATCCGAGTGTGCTGCAGTTCAAGCCGGGCCTTCTTCTCGACGAGGACCTTACCAACGAACTCCTCACCCTGACTGAAGCAGCGGTCGGCCAAGCCTGGTCGGAAGTACAGCGCGCTTGAATACGACACTGGTTGCAGAAGTGCAACGCGTTGCGATCGCCCGCTGCCTGGAGAACATCCGCCCGGCACCGTACAGCGGATGAGACCTGCAGATTCCGCCACAGCCCAATTCACAGATCCAGCGCGCACATTGCGGATTCTCGTATACGGATAGGTACCCAGACGTCGCGGCCAGCGGCGTGAAAATACCTGTCGTAACCCACATCACACCTTCTCGATCGGTTCAGGGCCGTGTCATATGATTTCCGCGCACTGACCGCCGTCCGGCGGCAACGCGGCGGCCTGGTGCTCCGACCTCGCCAGCCAAACCCCCAGCGGCTGGCGAGGCCGCCCACACTTCGACGGTCCGACTGGACCCGACTCGGGACCGTCGATGGGAACCCCGCCTCCCCGCGCCGCGGGATGGCGGGGTTCCACTTCCGGCCGTAGCTTACGCGAGGGGACGGTGTCATCTCCGCTGTTCAGGACCATTTCTTACTGGGGTCAAGGCTCGACTGGGACCAAACGCGAGAGCGCGGGCATGGAAGGGGAACCTACCGGGAACGCCGTCGCGCACCGACTCGATCACCCCGTCTGATGCTCACGATGACACGGACTCCGAGGTGGCATCGGTACACCTTGACGCGGTCACCCATATTCAAACCGTCGCGGTTTCCCGGATATTCGGTCATACGTCACGATGAACCCGTAGGAGTTCGGTGCGCAAGCCCTCCGGTACTACCGGGTTCTAGCGAACCTCCGAACAAACCTCCACAAGACAGATACAGTCCGATGCTCACCGGAACATGCAGCACACCCCGACCCGGGCAGAAACACGCTGCGAAGAACGCTCCCGCCCCTGGACTTTCACCCGGCGGTCCAGCCGCCGTCCATCGTGTACGCAGCTCCGGTTACCATCGCCGCAGCGTCCGAGGTCAGGAACGCCACGAGCTCGGCGACCTCGGCCGGCTCGATCAGTCTCTTGATCGCGGTGCGCGCCAGAAACACGTCTTCTGTGACCCGTTCCTCCGAGATCTCGTGTGCCCGAGCCTGTTCGGAGATCTGAGCGGAGACGAGCGCGGTCCGGACGTAGCCGGGATTGACGCAGTTGCTAGTCACACCGTGTTCGCCGCCTTCGAGTGCGGTCACCTTCGACAGGCCTTCGATGCCGTGTTTGGCGGCGACGTAGGCGGCTTTGTACTTCGACGCCCGCAATCCGTGCACCGAGGAGATGTGCACGATCCGCCCGAATCCGCGCTCGTACATCCCCCGTAGTGCGGCGCGGGTAAGCAGAAACGGCGCTTCGAGCATGAGGGTGGTGATGCGGCGGAAGTGTGCGGGGTCGAAGCTCTCGATCGGGCTCAGGTGCTGTATTCCCGCGTTGTTGATCAGGATGTCGACATCCAGGGTGAGCTCGGCCAGGGCGCCGGTGTCGGTCAGGTCCACCTGCCAGGCCTTGCCGCCGATACGCTCGGCCACCGTGGCTGCGGCGTCGCCGTCGAGATCGGCGACGGTGACCTCGGCGCCGGCGCTGGCCAGTCGCTCGGCGACCGCGGCCCCGATGCCGCCTCCGGCTCCGGTGACCAGCACGTGCCGACCGGTCGGGCCTCCATTGCGTTCGGCGACCCCGAGGGTGGCGGTGGTGGGTTGGGCGTCGTCGGGGTCCAATCGCTGCGCCAGGGCCAGCCCGGTACTTGCCATTGGTGTGGGTCGGATCGTCATCGCGCCACCTGCATGACCTCATCCCGGTCATCCCGGTCATTGTGGCGGTCGGCTGCATCCATGGTGGACAGGCTGATTCCTCGGGTCTCCCGGACGAACAACACCGCCACGAAGCTCACCGTGCACGCGATCGCCAGATACACCGCGATCGGGGTCGCGGAGTGGTAGTTCTTGAGTAGATTGGTGGCGATGATCGGGGCGAGTGAGCCGGCCGCGATCGAGGTCACCTGCGCCGCGAGCGAGACCCCCGAGTAGCGCATGCGGGTCGGGAACGATTCGGCCATGATCGCCGGTTGCGGGGCGTACATCATCGCGTGGAACACCAACCCCAGGGTGACGGCGAGGACGACGAAGACGGCGCGGCCGGTGTCGAACAGGGTGAAGGCGAAGAAACCCCAGGTGGCGCTCAGGGCGGCCCCGGTGAAGTACACCGGTCGCCTGCCCACGCGATCGGCGATCGAACCGAACATCGGCATCACAATCAAGTGCACCACGTGCGCGATCAGTAGCCAGGCCAGGATCGATGCAGTGTCCATTTTCACGACGGTCTTGAGGTAGGTGATCGAGAACGTGACGACCAGGTAGTACATGATGTTCTCGCCGAACCGCAGCCCCATGGCCGAGAGCACGCCCCGCGGGTAGCGCTTGACCACCTCGAGCGCCCCGTAGGACACCTGCTGCTCCCGCTTGGCCTCCTGCTGCGCCTCGATGAACAGCGGAGACTCGTCGACCTGTGTCCGGATGTAGTACCCGACGAGCACGATCACCGCGGAGAGGAAGAACGCGATCCGCCAACCCCAGCTGAGGAACGCCGCGTCGGAGAGGGTGTTGGTCAGGATCAACAGCACGACGGTGGCCGCCAGATTTCCGCCGGGCACCCCGGCCTGCGGCCAGGACGCCCAGAAGCCGCGGGACCGGTCGGGGCACTGCTCGGCCACCAGCAGCACCGCGCCGCCCCATTCTCCGCCGACCGCGAAGCCCTGGACGAAGCGCAGCAGCACCAACAGCGCCGGAGCCCAGTAGCCGATCTGGCCGAAGGTCGGCAGGCAGCCCATCAGGAAGGTCGCGACGCCGATCATCATGATCGAAATCTGCAGCAGGTGTTTGCGGCCGAGCCGGTCACCGAAGTAGCCGAAGACGATCCCGCCGATTGGGCGGGCCGCGAAGCCGACCGCATAGGTGACGAACGCCGCGATGATCGCGTCGTACTCACTTCCGCCGGCCGGGAAGAAGACCTTGTTGAAGACCACGGTGGCGGCGATCCCGTAGAGGAAGAACTCGTACCACTCGACGACCGTTCCCGCCATCGAGGCAGCCACGATCTTGCGTAGCCCCGTGGGACCCGCGGCGAACTCGTCTTGCTTGACCATTTGTGGACTCCTGTTGTCACAGCACACCGTCAAAGTGATGTGCACCACGCTCACCCGAAGTCTCACTGAAGGAAAAAGCACACGCAATAACCAACTTTGCCCATACAATCTGCGTTCATGCACATTGATCGTCTCGACGCCAGCAGCCTGATCACACTGCTCGCCGTAGCCCGGACCGGCCGCTACACAGCCGCAGCCGACCTGCTCGAGATCAACCACACCACCGCCTCCCGCCGCATCACCGCACTCGAGCAGACACTGGGGGGACCGCTGCTCGCTCGCGGTCCCAGCGGCTGGGAGCCGACCGACCTCGGCAAAACCGCCCTGCGGGCCGCCGAACAGATCGAGTCGACACTGGCCGGGTTGCACAGCGAATCTACCGACGCCCTGCACGGCACTGTGCGGATCGCGGCGACCGACGGATTCAGCGCCCGCATCGTCGTCCCCGTCGTGGCCGCACTCGGACACGAAAATCCGTTGTTCTCAGTCGATCTCATCACCGTCACCCGGCGAGCCCCCTCGACGTACTCGGGTATCGACATCGAAGTGGTGGTCGGTAGGCCGAACACCTTCCGAGTCGAGCCGATACTGCTCGGCAAGTACCGGTTGGGCCTGTACGGCTCGTCCGACTACCTCGCCGCCGCAGGAATCCCGAATGAACGCAGCGACCTCGTCGGCCAACCCCTGGTGTACTTCATCGAATCGATGCTCACCGTCGACGACCTCGACTCCGCCAGGCTCCAGCTGACCCAGATGACGGACCGACTCAACTCGACCAACGTCCTGATCCATGTCGAGGCGACCCGTGCAGGCGCCGGCCTGGGCCTGCTCCCCTGCTTCCTCGCCGACGACTGCCCCGACCTGATCCGTGTACTGGCCGATGATGTGTGGGAAGACCTCGAATACTGGATGGTCGTACGCCCCGAGGCCGCACGTCGACGCGAGGTCATCGCAGTCGCAACCGCACTACGTGAGCGCGTGCACACCATGCGCGCACAACTCCTCGGGCAGTCCGCCTCACGACACGGCTCCGATCCCGGGACCACCGCGACACCCGAGCCGATCCAGTCGTCGACCTGACCTGTCGCGTCCCTGCCGACAGATACGGAACGCACGTACGCGCACATCGCCACCCAAAAAGACGGTTTTACGTCTGCAAAATCGCAGATCGAGGGTGCGGAACTAGTTATTGAACTTGCGGTCGGTGAGCACGAGTATTTGTCAGGCGCCCCGCAAGTGAGTCGCATCACAAGAGATGACGTTCGCGGTCCATATCACAAGGAAGTGGTATGGCCATGAGGAGGAATACCACGCCATGAACAACCGTGACACCGACCGCCACTACGTTATGAACCGGCGGTCCGCGCTCGTCACCGCGGGCGGGCTATTCGCCGCCGGCGCTCTCGCCGCCTGCGGCACCAACGCGTCCTCCAGCCCCGCATCACAGAGCGCTAGCGTGGTACCAGGCCTAGAGCCGATCGCTGACAATTGCCTCGACCCCACTATGGCGAATCAGGCCGCGACCTACCGCAACATCGACCGTCAAAAGCTGGGAACACGCGTCATTCCCCGGGATCCGAACCGCACCAGCCCGCTACCTGGGAGCGGAAAGTCACTGAACGGCCTGCGCTACACCTACAAGGGGACCGAACGCACCCTCGACAGCTTCGTGGCCGACAACCGGATCAGCGGCCTACTGGTACTCAAGGACGGCGCGATCGTCCACGAGCAGTACGCGATGGGTAACACTGAAACGTCGCGGTGGACGTCGATGTCCATCGCTAAGTCCGTTACTGCAACGTTGATCGGGGCGGCCTTGGTCGACGGCGCGATCGGCAGCCTCGACGACCCGATCCCGCAGTATGTTCCCGAATTGAAGGACAGCGCCTACAAGGACAACACGATCCGGCAAGTGCTCCAAATGGTCTCGGGCGTCAAATGGGTCGAGGACGGTGCCAACGACCCATACGGCGACAACGACATCGCACGGATGTTCAACGGGGTGTACGGCAACGACCCCAGCGCAGTGATGGAACTCATGCGAACCCGCCCGCGGGCAGCGGCACCGGGCACCGTCTTCAACTACTCCACCGGCGAGGCCTACGTAGCCTCCACACTCTTGGCGAACGCGACCGGGAAGACAGTCAGCGACTACCTGTCGGAGAAGATCTGGCGCCCCGCTGGCATGGAAGCTGACGGCTACTGGATGCTCGACAATCCCGGCGGCCGCGAGTTGGGCGGAAGTTGCTTCCAGGCCACACTGCGCGATTACGGCCGCTTGGGACAGTTCATTATGACGCCCCCTGAGGGAGTCCTGCCGAAGGGGTGGCGGGACGAGGCCGGCAAACCCCAATCGCCGATCACTCAATACGATATGTACCCCGACGATCCAGACCACTACGGCTACGGCTACTACTGGTGGTGTTTTCCGCCGGGCGTGGTCGGTGCGCGTGGACCCGCGCCGACCTTCATGGGAATGGGTCACGGAGGGCAGAGGCTCTACATCAACCCGTCGGAGCGCGTGGCGGCTGTGCTGTGGAGCGCCTGGCCGAACAAGCAAGGGCGCGATGACGAGTTCTTTGTGGTGCTCGACGGGGTGGTCAACGCACTACGTTGATTGCGTTCCCGCGGAACCGGTCCCGTTGGCACAAGGCCCCTTACGAGAATTCGAAGCCGACGGCCGCGGGGTGGCCGATTCGGCATCTCGAGGTTCCCTTGTGCGGCACGACCGGAGGGTCTTGGCTGTCCGAACTTTGTAGGCCGGTCACGTCGCATTCTCGAGCTGGCGACTCCGGCACCGATTCGTTACCCGAGTTCTGCATCTGAGTACACACACATTTTCCCCGAGTTCAGTGAGACACATCCGTTTACGGAGGTACTGAATGGTTACGAAGGAGTACCTGAAATGTCCACCATATCCACCACCGGCCCCCGAACTCCGGGCCGCCGAGCCGCCGCACTCGCCGCACTCGCCGCAGCAGGACTTATCCTCGCCGCGGCCGCACTGTCCGCGTGCGGCACGGACACGTCGCAAACCAGCGACCAAGCCAGTGATGCAAGCTCGTGTACCGACCTGGCGGGCACCAGCATCCCGGCCTCAGCCATCGGGTTGCCGACCAGCGGCGGGTATGTCGCACGAGCACAGCTGGTGTCGGCGGAGGGCACCGGCGAAACGGCGACCGCTGAATACTGCGAGGTACAAGCGGCCCTGAAACCCGTGGATCCGAACGCGCAGAACATCACAATGACGATTGGGCTGCCCACGAACTGGAACAACAAAGCGTGGATGCTCGGAGGCGGCGGCTACAACGGAACCGAGCGAGTGGTCGGCGGATCTTGGTGGGACGGCGGCACGCCTCTGATCACTCGGGGATATGTGACCTTCGGCAGTGATTCCGGTCATGTCGGGCGTTCGATTGACGGCCACGGTCTGGACGGTTCATTCGCGCTCGACGGCAACAAGGAGACGATCGACAACTACACCGGCGATGCTCTGAAAAAGACACATGATGCTGCAGTGTTTTTGATGAACGCGCGCTACGGCAAGACACCGGAGCGCATCTATTTCGTCGGCGGCTCCACCGGCGGACGGGAAGCGCTGCAGGTCGCGCAGCAATGGCCCACCGACTTCGACGGGGTGGTGTCTATGGCCCCGGCCTGGAACGGTGCCTCCCTCGACCTCGAATTCGGTCGGCTGACCAACGTATTCTCCCAGCCGGGTGCGTGGCCGAACCCGGCTAAGCAGACACTGATCTACAACGCTGTCATGGACGCCTGCGACGGCAACGACGGAGCCTCCGATGGCCTCATTTCCAACCCTGGCGGCTGCCATTACGACCCGCACGTTCTGCGCTGCCCCGACGGCACCGATACCGGCGACACCTGCCTGTCCGACGTACAGGTCAATGCCCTCATTGCCGCGGACGGCTCGCTGAAGGTGAACTACCCGCTCGCCAGCGGAGAAACCGGATACCCGGGCTTCCCGTTCTTGTCCGGGATGGAGATGCGGGACCCGAAGGAAGACATCGGCTCGAAGCCACCGGCCAACCCCACATCCAGCGGCAGTGGATTCTATATGAGGTTCTGGGAGCAGTGGATCCGCAACTTCGTCACCCAAGACGCGAAATACAACGCGCTGACCGTAGACCCGCAAAACCCCGGACAGTGGCAGCAACGGATCAGCGAACTGACCGAGCGCCAGGACATCAACAACCCCGACCTGAACGCGTTCGCCACAGCAGGCGGCAAGATGCTGATAGTCCACGGGACGTCGGACCAGATTGTCAGCTACCGGTCCACCGTGGACTACTTCAATCGGGTACAGGCCACCATGGGATCGGAAGCAGTGAACGATTTCGCTCGCCTGTATCTGGTTCCGGGCTTTGACCACTGGACCAAGGCCGTCGCGTTCAACCCCCTATGGGATTGGGCTGCGGCTCTGGATAACTGGGTCGAAAACGACCAGGCCCCACAAAGCCAGGTGGCATCCGACACCACGGCCGAAGGAAACAACCGCACCCGCCCCCTGTGTGAATACCCGGCCTGGCCGAAGTACAACGGCACCGGTGACGTGAACCAGGCCAACAACTTCACCTGCGTCACCGCACCCTGACAGCGGCGCAGCACGTAGCGTTCGGCCCCGGGAACAGAACGACCGGCTGGACCGGGTCTGCCGAATTGGCTAGAGACCTGAATCGCGGTGGGCCAGTCGGTCTCGGGACGATTGGTTGCTCTGCCCTGGAATTAGGTGATGAAGACATGCACAGCCTCACGCCCGGTCATCCCGAGGACTGAAATCTGCGATTCTTAACTGAAGCCAAATTTTCTGTACTAAATGATCCACGCCATAGCAAGGAGTGTCCGATGAGTTTTCCCAAGGTCGAGTTGGCCGCCAACGCTCGGGCCCTGAGAAGGCCACGACGCGGGCTTCCTACGGCGCTTCACCCTGATTCTCAACGAAAACGGCCTTCCGGCGGTGGGCCAGGCCCACTCTTCAAGATCTTTGCTGTGGCGGCCACCGCGACGGTGGCTCTGGCTGGGTGTGGCTCGGACACGACGGATACTCCGGCACAGTCCAGTGGCGCACCGTCAGCCGGTGACGATCTTGGCGCGTTCCGGGACATATACCGAGAGTTGATCGAAACCAACACCACCGCGTCCGCCGGCAACTGCACGGAGGCGGCGACGAAGATGGCTGATCGACTCAAAGCGGCGGGATATCCGGAAGACGATCTCGTGCAGTTCGTCCCAGAAGATCACCCAAAGGACGGAGGGCTGGTTGCCACGCTGCAGGGATCCGATCCAGCGGCCAAGCCGATCCTGTTGCTCGCCCACATCGACGTGGTCGAAGCCAAGGCTGAGGATTGGGGCCGCGACCCATTCAAGCTCGTCGAGGAGAACGGCTACTTCATTGCGCGCGGCGCAGAGGACGACAAGCAAATGGCCGCTATTTGGGTGGACAGCCTGATCCGATACCGCCAGGAGGGCTTCAAACCCAAGAAGCCCATCCGCATCGCCCTGACCTGCGGCGAGGAGGGTGGCGGCACCGTGAACGGTGCGAAATGGCTGCATGAGAATCGTCCCGACCTGGTCGATGTGGATTTCGTTTTGAACGAAGGTGCTTTCGGAAAGCTCGACGCTGACGCCAAACCAGTATTCTTGGCGGTCGAAGCAGGGCAGAAGGTCTACCAGGACTTCACTCTTGCAGCGACCGACGAGGGCGGCCACAGCAGCCAGCCCCGCCCCTACAACCCCATCGTCGCCCTCGGGGCCGGGCTGGACCGACTGGCGGCCGCACCGTTCCCAGTCCAGCTCAACGAGACCACGACGGCGTACTTCGCCGGACAGGCCCCACTTGTCCCCGGTGAGGTCGGGGACGCCATGCGTGCCCTCGCCGCCAATCCCAACGATGCTGTCGCGGCGGCAACTGTAGCTCAAGATCCGCTGTCCAACGGGATGATGCGAACCACCTGCGTGGCCACCAAGTTCGATGGCGGCCACGCCAACAATGCGTTACCGCAGAACGCAACGGCTAACGTGAACTGCCGTATGCTGCCGGGCAGCAACCCTCAGGACGTCCAGGACGCCATCGTCAAAGCCGTGGCAGATCCCAAGATCTCGGTCACCCCCACAGACCCGTTCTCTACCGACATTGCCAAGGCACCGCCTCTTGCACCGGCTGTCATCGACCCCATCAAAGAGGTCGCAGCGACGATCTGGCCAGGGATCCCGCTGGTACCCCAGATGTCACCGTGGGGGACCGACGCGGCCCAGTTCGGCGACACCCCGGTGTACGGACTCAACGGGCTCTTCGAGCAACCCGGCGAGAGCCACATCCACGGCCTCAACGAACGGGTCCGCGTGCAGTCGCTCTACGACTCACGTGACTTCCTCTACGAACTTGTGAAGAAGTACACCGACGGTGCGTGAGCGCCGCTCAGCGTCTACAAAATTCGGGTCAGCCAGACCACGGTGTAGACGGTGTCTCCACCAAAATGAATCAATCATTGTGATCGAAAGGCTGCCGCCGACGGCCGACAGATCGTCGGCGGCGGCGGACGAAGTCCGATATCGGTTCGACGCACATCGATGTGCACGGACCTCTGGAACTCGCTCCTCCAGCATCCCGGCGGGGTCGAGGTTCTCCACGAGCCGATCCGCAGCGCTTCGGCGCCCGAATCGTGGCCCGCCTTCGGCCGGATCTGCTTCAACGGGAACCCGCACCGCGATCGGATTTCCGCAGGTCTCTCAGGCGGCCCGATATTGAGGGTGTGAAAATTCCATGAACTCTCGTGAGTACCGCCGATGGCGCCAACGACGACGCGCCGCGTGGGACGACGCCCACCACAAACCCAAACATCCTGACACCGAGGCAGAGCGCCTCATCGAATTCGCCCGCATCTGGGCTCCATACGGAGGTGCTACCGAGGAGGAGACCCTTGTCCACTTCGGAATGACCACCGGCCGGTTCATCGAGCGTTTGTGGCAGGTCATCCCCGAATCGAATTGCTCCCAAGAAGAGATACGGAGGTTAGCGAACGCATACTCGCGCCGCCCACAACCCAACAGTTCCCGACGGGTTCGGTAATTCCCTCGACGTTTCGGCTAGGTGGAAGGCCCCGCCAACCGGCGGTCCCACAGACCCATTGCCCAGAATCCAGAATAGGCAACGCAAGCAGGAGAAAATGTGGCACAGCCATCGCGACACCGACATCCTCGACTTCGCGCTTCTCTGGGAGCCCCTCGGAGGGCCCGCTTCGGAACACGTTGCTGCCGCGTTCGCCATCGATATCGAGGACTACCACCGCCGGCTTCGCGCTGCCGCGAAAAGCCAGCTGGCCCTCCTTCAGAACGGTGCCACTTCTCGCGAGCACATCTACGGGTTGTCCGCGATCGCAGCATTTGATCGAGCTCCCATCCGAGCGACCGGATCTTCCTGATCGCAACAACCATATGCGTTGGTGTTTGAGGAGACGCCACTGAGTAGGAGTCCAGGGTCGCCGAGACTGCTGACCGCTCGTCATCCGATAGGAACGCGCGGATTCCACTCGTAACTCATGGGATCCACTATTCGACCACGTGGAGCCGGGCGCCGTATCTGTCTGTCAATTCCTGCCATCATCGCAATGGTCTCGTCGATCCCGCAGTCGACAACCGCACCACGGTCGAGCATCAGCGCCGCGTGATCAATGACTCAAGCATGCTGTGATACATCGCGAGGTAACGCGGACGGTCCAGTCTCGCCAGCACAGCGTTATAGCCGAGATTGCGCTCAACTATGCCCCCCGTCGAAGACGATAGAGAGGCTCCACCCCGGAATATAGGACCAAATAATGACACGCGTCCCACCGCAATGCCGATGACGGGATGGCAGAGGAAAACGCATAGGCAGCCTATCTGCACCAATTCCTCACGCCCATAACAGAAAGAACTCATATTGATCGTGTCAAACCGCCGCGGGGACGTTGGGCGGTACGTCGGGTTGCTAGGTTCGGTTGTCTCGGATGAGGGCGTAGAGGACACCAGTACGTGCCAGACAGATGGTTGCCTGGACCGAGCGATTGCCTGGGTCTCGTTGCGTTGGTAGTAGGCGCGAGAGCCAGGGTCGCAGCGGATCGCGGTGAGCGCGGACATCTACATCACCCGGCGCAGCGGGCGACAGTGGCGGCGACCGACGGGAGATCGACGCTCAAACCCTGCGGCACACCCTTGCCGGCGGCAAGCGTCAGTCCTGGCGGGGGAAGAGTGTCACAATACTCTCCGTGCCCAGCTTATCGATTGTCACGGACACCTATCCGGTGGGCCATTCTGATCGTCATCAATTCCGCTGAGGCGCCCACACGATTCGACTTCGAACTCGTTCTGCCGCGGGGAGTGACGACTTCCAGGCCCCGACATGGAGTCAGTGTCGGAACCTCGAACCGGCAGCCATTGGGAGAGTCAGCAACTGTCGGTCGGCTTGAAAGCCTTCTGCGCAATACGGTCGGCGCCCGGAGCCAACCCTCTATTGCGGCTCTAGCTCCGGGCGAAGCGATCGATGTCCACGGTGAACGCGTCGAGCATGTCCGGGGTCAACGTCGGGCGCATCGCACCAATCACCCCCAGATAATCCTCGGTGCTGGCATGACACCGTCCGCCCGTGTCGATACTGCACTCAAATATTGTCTGCGCCACCATCCGCGCCGCATGCGCCACATCAGCAGGAGTAAATCCGTCCGAGGCAACCACCAACGCGGAAACGTCGACCTGCTCCCCCACCAGATACCGCTCCCACAACGCATACCGCGCCTGCGCATCCGGGGCCCCGATCGGCAACACATAATCGAACCGACCATGCCGCAAAAACGCCTCGTCGAGATCACGCACCGAATTCGTCGCACACACCAGCAACCGGCCCGCCCGCTCCCGAAAACCGACGATCGACTTCAGCAACTCGTTCACCACCCCCACCGACTCCGACCCCGGCCGGCGCCGGGCCGCCACCTCCTCCACCTCGTCGATGAAGACCACCACGTGATTGAGCTCGGACATCGACCCGAACATCTCGCCGATCCCGGCCGCGAGACCGTCCCCGTTCGAGGACAACCGCGACGGAAACAACTCCACGAACGGCCACCCCAGCCGGCTCGCGATCGCCCGCGCGAAGGTGGTCTTGCCCGTGCCCGGCGGCCCGAACAGCACCACCGCCCGCGGCGGTGTCACCCCGTGCTCGGCCGCGAGCACCGACCGGGACAGCGGAAGCACGATCCGCCGCTCGATCAGCGTCTTCTCCTTCGCCATCCCGGCGACCTGTTTCCACAACCCCGCCGGCGGCACCGCCCCACCGAGCCGGGCCAACACTCCCGCGGTCCGCGGGGACACCGTCCCGACCTTCTCGTAATAGGTGATGCCCGCCCGCGCGGTGAATCCGGAATTGGTCAACGCTGCCGCACCGGTCTCCCCGTCCGGCAACAGGGCGCTGAGCCGCCGCACGCCCTTCGCCAGCAACCGGTACTCGAGCTCGGAAATCAGGGCGCTCCCCAACCCCAGCCCCCGCCAATCGGGATCGAGGGAGATCCGGAGGATCCACGCCCGATCCTCATCCACCCGGCTGACCGCGGCACCGATCACCCGATCACCGGCCACCGCCACCACCGCCGGGTGCCGGCCCAGCAAACCGGCCACCATGTCCGACATCGCGAACACCGGGCGTTCAGAGGTCGACGGCGAACTCGCATTAAGTCGCACAACCGATTCCAGATCTTCGCGCACGAAATCGCGAATAGCCCAACCCTCCATCGAAGGCCTCCCAACACTCGCCAGCCAATGCGCACCGTCGACTCCGAGCTCCGCCACGCAGGAATCCGTAGGCGCTGGCCAACGAGCATAAACCCCACACGCACGTCAGTCACCCCTCAACGGCCGAACCGCCCTCCCTACCACTCTCGGGCATCTACCGGAAGGACACATCCAGAAATCACTGGAAATCGATAGGCAGTGGACCTGCGTTCCATGAACCGAGGCGTAGCCGCAAATCATCACGGACTCAGAGTGAACGGCCCACGGTATGCGGCGACCGCCTACTTGGCAGCGACGCACTCGACCTGCTCTCCCCTGCGCGCCGGGGTCGTCCTGGTCGTCGATGCCGCCCGGCCGCTCCTGGCGCAGCCACATTCCGGACCCCCTTGCCCGATTCGTTCAGGTTGGGGTGCGGGTGCTGTCGTCCCGAATCTGCACGCCAACGGCGTCGTCACCACCGCGCGGGCGATCTGCGGATCGGCCGACGCCTCGCACAGCTCGACATCGCCGACGAGCCGTGCTCACGACCACGACCCGACAACCGTCGCCTCGGTGCGTGTTCATCAACGGATCGACGAGAACACCGAAGTCGATCAGGTTTCCTCGACATCGCCGCCTTCGTCTGTGCGATCGGCCGGGCCGTGCCCTGCGTGCGATCGGGGCCGGGCTTTCTCGACCGGAAGTCGATCAAGAGCCACGGCGGATGGTATTCCTGCACTGTCGTCGGCGGTGTTCCGTGAGGCGGGCAGCACAGAACTGAGTGAGGCGCTCAGATCGCAGCCGACAAGGCAGCGAATTCGTCGTCGGTAAGCTTGATCTCGCTTGCGGCGATGTTTTCCTCCACATGTGCAACACGGGCGGTGCCGGGGATCGGCACCACTACTGGGGAGCGGCGCAGCAGCCAGGCGAGCGCTAGTTGAGCCGGGGTTGCCGCGTGTTCTTTCGCGGCTGCGTCGAGCGGACCGCCCGGCCGGGCGAGTTCACCGGTGGCGATGGGGAACCACGGGATGAATGCGATGTTGTTTGCTACCGCGTGTTCCAGCACGTCCTCGGCCTTTCGGTTGGCGAGGTTGTACAGGTTCTGCACTGACACGATCTCCACCAGTTCAGCTGCCTGCTTCAGCTGGTCTACGGTGACCTCGGAGACTCCGATGTGCCGGATTTTGCCTTCCTGCTGCAGTTCACGCAAGGCACCGAGTTGGTCGGCGAGTGGCACGTCCGGGTCTATGCGGTGCAGTTGGTAGAGGTCGATGTGGTCGACGCCGAGGTGGCGCAGGCTCAGGTGCAGTTGTTGACGCAGGTACTGAGGTCGGCCGAGCGGCTGCCAGTCGGCGGGCCCCGAGCGGGTTTGCCCGGCCTTCGTGGCGATGACGAGGTCATCGGGGTAGGGGTGCAATGCTTTTCGGATCAGCTGTTCACTGACGAACGGGCCGTAGGAGTCGGCGGTGTCGATGAAGTTCACTCCGAGTTCGAGGGCTCGGCGCAGGACACGGACGGCTTGGTCGGGATCAGACGGGTCGCCCCATACGCCTGGGCCGGTGATCTGCATGGCACCGTAGCCGAGCCGGCGGATAGGCAGATCACCGCCGAGGAGGTGTGTGCCGGATGCGGTGGCGGGTTGTGCGGTTGTCATGTGCTAGTTACCTCGGGTCGTGGGGGGAAAGTCGTTCTTGTTTTTTGGGTTTCGACACGGCGGACGATCCTGGTCGATCGATACTGTGGTTGATCGGGCTGGGTGCGCCTCCAATGCGCTGGTTCTGCGTGACCGCAGGGCCGTGTGGTGGTCGCGGCAATGATGGGGGCGGGTCTGGCCCTGCACCGGCGGCCGATAATCGGTGGGTGGCCGTCCTGTGGGTGCCGATCGCGAGGATTCCTGGCCGTGGCGAGGAGGACGAATCCACACCGTCCAGGTGCGTCGGCGGACGTTGCGGCACAAGGAAAGGTTGGCCGGGAGAGCAAGTACCACCACGGTCCCGGTCGGAATCACACGCCCTGCCGAGCACTGGCCGTTCGGGGGCCCGGCGACAGGCTTGTCGTCCACCGGTTCCACCGCGCGCGCAGTGTCGTCTCGGTGTATTCGTGTCGGAATAGGCCGCGGCGCCGCAGGATCGGCACGACTTCGTCGACGAAGATTTCCAGCCCGGACGGGAAGGCGTCGGGCATGATGTTGAACCCGTCGGCCGCGCCGGCGCGGAACCATTCCTCGATGGTGTCGGCTACTTGTTCGGGGGTGCCGATGATGCGGCGGTGCCCGCCGGCGCCGAATTCGCGCATCGCCTCTCGCAGGGTATAGCGGCGTCCTTGGGCGATGAGGCGTTCGCCGATGCCGCGGACGATCGATTCACGGAAGCCGAGTGACGCGGCGAATGTGTTCGGGTTGTCGGGGTCGGTCAGGGCGTCTTGCGGGAAGGGTTCGTCGATCGGGTAGCCGCTGAGGTCGTGGCCTAGTTGTCGGCCGAGGACGGTGAGTTCTTGGTTGGGTTCCTGCAGTTCGCGTGCGGTTTCGTAGCGCTCGACCGCCTCGGCGTGGGTGCTGCCGATGACGGTGATCAGTCCCGGCAGGATGGCGATGTCGCTGCGGGCGCGGCCGTGGCGTTGGGCGATCTGTTTGACGTGTTCGTAGTGTTCGGTGCCGGCTGCGAGGGTGGTTTCCGCGGTGAAGACGGCGTTGGCGGTGCGGCCGGCGAGTTCTCGTCCTGCGGGTGAGCCACCGGCCTGGACGATCAGGGGATGGCCCTGTGGTGAGCCGTCCAGCGGTAGTCGGCCGTTGAATTCGAAGAATTCGCCGCGGTGGGTGATCTCGCGGCCGTCGATGGCCGCCTGCCACAGCGACAGCACCACATCGACGAATTCGTCGGCGCGCCGGTAACGCGATGAACGGTCCGGGTTGGCGGGCAGCCCGAAGTTGGCGCCGGCACCCGCACTGGCGGTGGTGACCGCGTTCCAGGCGGCGCGGCCGCCGCTGAGGTGGTCGAGAGCCAGGGTGCGTTCGGCGAGCTCGACGGGGTCATTGTAGGTGGTGGACAGGGTGCCGATGAGCCCGATCCGGCTGGTGGCCGCGGCGATGGTGGCCAGGATGGTGGTGGGTTCGAGTGACCGGTTGTCGCGATAGAAGGTTTTGCCGAGTGGGTCGACGGACATCGATGGATTGTCGGCGAGGAACACCGCGTCGAGGGTGCCTCGTTCCGCGAGGCGTCCGATGTCGGCGAAATAGTCACCGCTGGCGATGGAAGTCTTGGGCAGTTCGGACAATTGCCAGGCGGCCGGGCTGATTCCCAGGTCGAGGATGTTGGCGTTGAGGATGACGTGGTCGCCGGTCATGAGATTCTCCTTCACACCGGCGCGAAAACCGGGCGTAGACGCTGTGGTTCAAGTTCGCTGCGCCGCGTGATATCGAGGTACTCGCGCAGTGTTTGCCGGGTGGTGCGCGTTCGGACCAGGTCGGTTCCCACCAGTTCGGGCAGGATGTGCTCGACGAAATTGTGAAGGTCAGCGATGTCGACCCGGACCAGCACGCCAGACACGGCGGCCGGGGCGGCTGCCAGTTCCTTGACCAGGGACAGCAAGTCGGGTTGGCGGCCGTCGACTCGCACATGCGCGGTCACGGTGGCCGGCAGTTCGGTTGCCGCAGAGGCATGGTCAGAGGCGGTTACCACCGCGACGTCGGCCACGCCGGCGGCCTCGGACTCGCCGGTCCGGTAGTTCCAGAACACGACCGGCTCCCCCTGCGGTGTCGTCGGCACGTTCAAAGGGCCGGTCGTCGCGAATACTCCGGCGTGGTCGGCGTAACGCACCTCGGCCTGCGGCGGGCGGGGGGACGGGGCATCGAGGGTGAGCGATTCGATGGGCCATGTCCGCCACAACGCGCGCACCGCGGCGGTGGCATCGGCTAAAAGTGACGCTCCGGGTAGTGCGGTAGGCTCTGCCCAGGTCCCGTGTTCGGGCGCGCCGAGGACGATGCTCTGGTCGCTGCGGATAGCCAGCCAGCCTGCCCGCCCACCCGAGATGTGATCGAGGGATGCGGTGCGGCGGGCGATGTTGTACGGGTGGTCACGTTGCGGGGAGGCGGCGGCGACGATACCGAGTCCGTAAGTACGGCGCGCGAAGACGGTGCCGACGAGCAGCGGGCTCACCGACGCCGCGGCGTATGTACCGCGATCGGCGCCGAGCACGACGTAACCGATCCCAGCCTCATCGAGCAGTTCGGGCACCCGGTCGAAGCCGTTGCCCACCGCGTGGGCAAGTTGATCATCCGGAATTTCGACACCCAGAACCAGGGTGGTCATGTCCCATCTCTCTTTCAAAGTTCGTCAGCGGCTCATCGATCCGTCCCAGCCAGAAATGCCGCGTCGGGCGCAGAACTCACATGAGCAGGGCCGCCATTTCCACCCCGAGGGCGGAAAATCAGTATAATTTGCCGGTCACGATAAACGACGAAGTGGACGGGAGCGCTCCCGCCTCAAACGCATATGTGTGATCTACCGCACGCGTCGACCCACTTATCCAACACGCTTGCCGCACCGAATAATACGCGACTCCGATCGTACAGCGCTCCAGGGGCCCCTCGTTTAAATCATCATGATCGTAGGAGCTGGGCAGCCGATATTTCTCGCGTACGCTCACCCCCGCGATGTCGAACGTAAAAGCAGTAAATCGAATAGCCCTCATAGTGGCGACAATTCTGGCAATGGTGACCACCACAGCAGCGTGCGCCGGGCCACGCAGCGGAGACGGACGCGCAACTGGCGTCCCTGCGGCGGCGGGAGATCCAGTCGATGACGGGGTCATCGAATACGGTCACGAGCAGGAGCCGCCGTGCGCGAATGGCGGGTGGATCCATAACGCGTATCTGGATCGGCAGTATCTGGACAGCCTGGTATCACTGGCCGACGACGGTACCGTCGTGCCGTGGCTGGCGACCACCTGGGAGATCTCCCCGGATCGCCGTAGCTACACCTTCCACCTCCGTCAGGACGTCACGTTCACCGATGGCACCCGCCTCGATGCGGCCGCGGTCAAATACAACTTCGACTACAACCTCGACCCCCGCACCCAAAACAGCTCGGTCGTCGGTTATCTGGGCCCGTATTTCGCTTCTGGTCAGGTCGTCGACGACTTCACCTTCCGGCTGGAGCTCGAGTCCGCGTACGAGCCGCTTCTGACCGTGGTCTCCCAACCCTGGTTCGGGATCCAGTCGCCGACGGCCTTGGCGCGCGGCCCGCAGGCCAATTGCACGGCGCCCATCGGGTCGGGACCGTTCATCTTGGAGAAGTGGGAGCGGAACAAGGCGATCACCTTCGTCCGCAATCCGAACTACAACTCCGCACCCGCGAATGCACGTCATCAGGGTCCGCCGTATGTGAAGAAGCTGATCTGGAAATTCTTGAAGGATCCGGTGCTGCGATACGGCTCGCTGACCAGCGGCTCCTCAGACGTCATTTACAATGTCCCGGCGGTGAATTGGGCTGATGCGGCCGAGAGGTTCCAGGTGCGCCAGTTCGTCATCGGCGGGCGCCCCAACACCGTCACCCTCAATGTCACGCACGCGCCGTTCGACGACATCCGGGTACGGCAGGCGTTCGCGTGGTCGGCCGACCGCCGCGCCGCGGTGCAGGGCGCGTTCCTCGGGGTGGTGCCCTACACCCCCAACGGGGCGCTCAGCCCGGCCACCACCGATTACGATCCCACCCTCGACGACGCCTACCATTACGATCCGGCGCGAGCGCAAGCACTGCTCGACGAGGCCGGCTGGACTGGGCGCGATGAGCAAGGAATCCGACTCAAAGACGGTGCACCGTTGCAGGTTTCACTGATCTACCCGGCCGGGGCCGTCGTAGGCCCGGAAGGCGAGGCCGTCTTGCAGGACCTCGCAGTCCAGGCGCGGCAGGTCGGTTTCGACGTGCGCTTGGTGCCGGCCACCCAAAGCGAATGGTTCGGCGGGAAATACTCGGCCGCCGACGCCTACAACGCGACACTTGCCTATTGGGTCAGCCCGACCGCGGCCCTGCTGTCCATCCCGTGGCGGCAGCGGCTGGGCCCCAACCCGAACACCAGCAACATCGCGTACTACAACGACCCGCTGTTGCAGCGGGCCATCGAAAGTGGCAACGCCGCCACAGATCCCGTCGACAGGAACCGCAATTATGCTGCCGCCCAACGCATCGTCTCCGACCAGGCCCTCGCGCTCGGACTGTACGCCCAGACCACCTCACTCGCGGTGACACCACGCCTGCACGATGTGTGGTTAGAGAAGACCCTGGGCGGGCCGATCTTCGCCGACGCGAGGTTCGTCCAATGACCACCACCGACGCCGCCGCCGCTACCCTGCTGCCGACGCCACGACGGCGTCGGCGCCCACACGCCGCCAAATCGTGGATCAACAAGATCGTCGGCGCAGTCGTGGTGCTGTGGGCGGCGGCCACTGCGACGTTCCTGCTCCAGGCGCTGGCGCCGGGCGACCGCGCAACACTGCTGCTCAATCTCGCGTCCGGCCAGAGCCGCCAACGGACACCGGAGGAAGTGGCGCCGGTCAATGAGAAATTCGGGTTCACCGATCCGCTGGCCCGCCAGTACCTGCATTATCTCGGTGGGATCCTGCGCGGTGACCTGGGCACCTCGTACCAGCTGCAGCGGCCGGTGGCTGCGGTAATCCTCGACCAGATCGCACCCACCCTCGCGTTGACCGTCACCGCGCTGGTGGCGGCCTGGCTGATCGTGATCGCGGCGACCGTGCTCAGCGCCGGCCGGCCCGGCCCGCTGGGGGGACTGTCCAGCCTAGCGGAGACCGTCGCCGCCGGCGTACCCCACTACTGGCTCGGGATCATCCTGCTAGTGGTGTTCGCGATCAACCTCGGCTGGTTCCCCGTGGAAGGCGGCGACAGCCTCAAAGGTCTGGTGCTACCCGCTCTGACCCTCGCGATCCCGCTGGCCGGCTTCCTCGGCCAGGTGACAAGAGCGGAATTCACCCGCGCGCTCGAACAACCACACGTGCTGTCGGCACGGGCGCGTGGACTCGGTGACACCGCCACCCGGTTCCGGCATGTGCTGCGCCACTCGCTGATCCCCGCGCTCAGCATCTCCGGATGGGCGATGGGCGCACTGTTCGGCGGCGCCGTCATCACCGAAACGATCTTCGCCCGCGCCGGTATCGGACAAACCTTGGTCACCGCCGCGCAATCACGGGATGCGCCGCTGGTCAGCGGCATCGTCATCGTCATCGCCGCGGTCTACGTGATCGCGAACCTGGTGGTGGATGTCGTGTACACCGTTGTCGACCCAAGGATCTCCACGTCATGAGCACCGTGAGCACCCGAACCCACACCGAGAGCACTCGAACCCGCATCACCCGACCACCGGCGGTAGTCCTGCTCGCTGCCGCGGTCCTGGCGGTCGCGGTGTCGGCCGCCCTCGTGCCGGATTTCCTGGCCGGCGACCCGGTCGCTGTCGATCTCGACACGGTGCTGTCCCCGCCGTCGTGGCAGCATCCCTTCGGCACCGATCTCTCGGGCCGCGACCTCTACGCCCGGGTCGTCCACGGTACGCGGGACTCGCTGCTCATCGGGCTCGGCGCCACCGCGGTCGGGCTGGCGATCGCCGCGCTCCTCGGATTCACCTCCGCCTTGGCACCGAAACCCGTCGCCGCGGTCGTCAACCGGTTCGTCGAGGTGCTGTTCGCGTTCCCGACGATCCTGCTGGCACTGCTGCTGCTCAGCGTTTTCGGCCAAGGCCGCGCAATGCTGATCATCGCTGTAGGGATCGGCGCCGCCCCTGGCTACGCCCGCATCATCCGCGGTCAAGTCCTCACCGTGCGCGGCTCCCCCTACATCGAGGCCGCCGGCGCGCTCGGGCATTCCCGATTACGGGTGTTCCGCCAGCACCTCGTCCCCAACGCGATGCGCCCCATGGTGATCATCGCGACACTCGGCGTCGGCCAAACCATCGTGTGGGCCTCCGGACTGTCATTCCTCGGCCTCGGGGTGCCGCCGCCCGCGCCGGAATGGGGCGCCCTGCTCAACGCCGGCCGAACATTCATCACCCACGCCTGGTGGCTCGAAGTGTTCCCCGGCCTGGTAATCGTCGCGATCGCCCTTGCCGCGACCACGCTCGGTCGCCACATCGAACGACGTCTGGAAGGACAATCATGACCGAACCGCTGTTGCGGGTGCAGAACCTGCACATCAGCTTCGGAGACCAGCCCGTGGTGCATGACGTTTCGTTCACCGTTCACCCCGGCGAGTGCCTGGCAATCGTGGGCGAATCCGGATCCGGAAAATCAGTCACCGCACGCACGCTGATCGGTCTCACCGGACCCGGCTCCACCGTCGCCGCCGACGCCGTGGAATTTCGCGGCGAATCGTTGCTGCCCAAGAGTGAGCGGGAATGGAAGAAACTGCGCGGCAAAGACATCGGCTTCGTCCTGCAGGACGCTCTCGTCTCGCTCGATCCGCTACGGCCGGTCGGCCGCGAAATCGAGGAAGCATTGTCGGCCCACGGCTACGGACCACGCACACGCCGACGCGCCCGAGTGTTGGAGTTACTCCAGCTGACAGGCGTGCCACAGCCCGAACTGCGCTCGCAGCAACGGACCGATCAGTTGTCCGGTGGACTGCGGCAACGTGCGCTCATTGCCGCGGCACTGGCCCTCGACCCGCCCCTGCTGATCGCCGACGAGCCGACCACCGCATTGGACGCGACCGTCGCAGCACACATCCTCGACGTACTCGCCGCAGCCAAGCGACGCGGCAAAGCGATCATCCTGATCAGCCACGACCTGTCGGTGGTCGCACAGATCGCCGACCGCGTCGCCGTGATGCGCGCCGGTGAAATCGTAGAATCCGGCGATACCGCCGATGTCCTGAGTCAGCCGCACCACCCCTACACTCGAACGCTGCTGGACTCGATTCCGTCGAGCGCCTCCAAAGGCACCCTGCTGGTAGACCGCACCCCGCTCGCCCCCGCAGCTCCCCCGGCCCCCGGGGCACCCCCCGCGCTCGCTGTCCGCGGATTGCGGAAGATCTTCTCCACCCACGGCGACGACAAGCCCATCGGCGTCCACGACGTCGCCTTCGAACTGGCCGCGGGGACCACGCTGGGCATCGTCGGGGAATCCGGATCGGGCAAGACCACCACCGCCCGCATGGTGCTCGGTCTGTTGCAACCGGACTCGGGGACAGTGGAGCTGAACGGAACACCATGGTCGTCGCTGTCCGAACGCGACAAACGCGGCCGACGCCATGAGATCTCGGTGATCTACCAGGACCCACTCAGCTCCTTCGACCCCCGCTGGAGCGTCGGGCGGATCCTTGACGACGCCCTCGGTGCCGCCGCCGTGCCCCGGCTCGAGCGCGAGGAGCGCATCACCGAACTCCTCAGCCAAGTGCAGCTGCCCTCCTCGGTGCGCAACCGGACACCGATACGGCTGTCCGGTGGGCAACGCCAACGCGTCGCCATCGCCCGGGCCCTCGCCGGTCGACCATCGGTGATCGTCTGCGACGAACCCGTCTCCGCACTCGACGTCTCCGTCCAGGCACACGTGCTGGACCTGCTGACCACCTTGCAGGCCCGCACCGGGGTCGCCCTGTTGTTCATCTCCCACGACCTTGGTGTCATCCACCACATGAGCGACCGCATCCTTGTCATGAAGGACGGCGTCATCGTCGAACACGGCGACGCCGACCAGGTCTTCGAGCGACCTGAGCACCCCTACACTCGCGCACTGCTCGACGCGATTCCTCGCCTGGCATCGCCCTCGATCGCCGTCGCCTAGTCACAGCGACCGCACAGACGGTCGATTGTTGGGATACCGGGCTTCGCCGGATCGGCGCCTGGGGCACTGCAGAATTCAGTCCGCGGTAGCGGGACATCGCAATGTCACGCAGGCTGACAGGCGCTGCATGCTTCGCTGCCGCCCCTCCACCGGAACTCCGGGTTCACCGGTTCTCAGTCCCGTTGAGCGCAAGGCCTGAAGTCAGCCTTTGCGTGGTCGTGGATAAACAACGTTCGTCACGGCTTTGACGAGGGCGCCAGTTGTGTCTGCGCTGGGCGCTTTTTCGGTGACGAGGTCAGCGATCGGTTCCCAATCGCACACCACGGCATCGGCTATTCGTCCGTCTTTCGAACTGTCGGCGAGCAGGACGTTGCGGTCGGAGTTCTCGATGACCGTCCGACTGAGGGAGGCGTAGTCGACTTTGTAGTCGGTCACGCCGCGGCCTCCCGACATACCACTGCAGCTGATGAAGGCCAGGTCGTAGTGGTAATTGCGGAGGAACTCATTGGTGACGGTGCCGCTGAGCGAGGGCTCCTCGAACTGCACGAAGCCGGGTGCGACCAGAACCTTGACGCGTTCGGAACGAAGCAGTTCTGTGGCGACCAACATCGACGATGTGACGACGGTCCCGATGAATGTTCGGCTGATCGCGCGGGCGAGCTGCTGGGTGGTGGTGCCCGCGTCGATGAACAGGGTGCGCTCGGTGGTGATGAGTTGCGCGGCGAGCATGCCGATCGTGCGCTTGGCGGCTGCGTTGATCGTGGTTCTGGTGTTGTGAGGTTGTTCTGGCGCCGGGGGTTTGGTGAGGCTGACTGCGCCGCCGTGTACGCGCCGGAGGAGCCCCCGATTCTCCAGCTCGGCGAGGTCGCGTCTGATGGTTTCGGTCGACACGCCGAGCGCTCTGGCGGCATCCAACGCCGACAGGGTGGAATTCGCCTCGACCTGCGCCAGTATTTGTCGGTGCCGATCTTGCGAGAACACTCGACCGTCCTTTCGATCATTACTGGGCGCCGGCGGAGTGGTTGCGCGCACCCACCCCCACGGGTGAGTGCGGCGCAACCACACGCGGCACGTCACATTATGCTCGCCGCCCGGCGATTGGCGCGTAGGTGACGGTCCATTCCGGAGCGGGATCGTCGCGCCACGGATAGATGGTTGTGGGCAGCCTGGTGAACGGCAGACGCATCAGGTCCGAACTGGCCGCGCCCGGTGTATCGGCTTCGACGATGGCGCCGGCGAAGGCGCTGTAGCCGGCCCGGAACGACGTCGAGGCCTTCACCACGACGAGGTCGTACAGCGTCGGTTCGATGCCGTGTGCCCGGTAGAGCTGGGGGTCGCCGTTGCCGGCCATCCATTCACACACCACGACATCGAGATTGCCGAAGGTCAGGACCGCGGTGCGTCCGATGCGTTGTGTCATGCCGCGTCCGGCGGGCCCCTCCTGGCGGAAGACGCCGTCGTGCAGTGACTTCACCCTCGCCTCGCCGGTGATCGACGTCGACGCCGGGTTTCTGGTGGCCCCCAGGGTGAACTCGGCGGTGGCACCGACGCCGAGCTCGTGTGCCTTGCGTGCGGCGGGAGCATCGTTGACGACGGACGCGGCGCGGATGTTTCCGCCGATCGCGAGGATCTGTTCGGCGACGGCCATGTTGTCGCCGGATGCGCCCGCATTGCAGGAGTCCGCGGAGTCGACGAGGATGATCGGCTTCGGCTGGGATGTGTCTTTTGCCAGGGCGATGACGTCGTCGATCGTGGCCAGGCTCGACTTGAACTCGTATCGTTTTCCGTAGAGGAGCTCGGCTAGCTCGGTCGCGTACCTGGCTGCGTCCTCGGCGTTGTCCGCGACCGCGATCGCGGCGGAGTTCGGTTCGGGAATGTCCAGCCAGGGTTGCATCTGGTAGACGGTGAAGTCGAGGATGCTGCCGGCGTCGCGCAAGGTGTGTCCGTGGTCGATGACTTCCTTGAATGCCCCATCGAGGGTGTTGTAGGACGCTGCGGGCGCGATCATGGGGATGGGTACCCACGCGGTGACCGGGCGAACATCGCTGGCGATGGCGTCGATCCCGATTCGTGCTGTGCGGTAGCCAGTTTCGAAGTGATCGACATGGGGGTAGGTGAGATACCCCAGGATCACGTTGGCGTGTTCGACCAGCGTCTGTGAGATGTAGGCGTGAAGATCGGTCGCGACGGCGATGACCGTGTCGTTCCCGACGAGTGCGCGGATGCGTTTGGTGATTTCGCCTTCTGGGTCGTCGAAATCGGTTGTCATGAGGGCACCGTGAAACGACACGAAGATTCCGTCGAGCCCGGGGTTGGCTTCGATCTGCGGAATCAGTCGACTCAGGTAGTGGTCCATGACGGCCTGCTCGGCTACGCCTCCGCTCTGACTGGCCATGACGGTTCCGCAGATCACCTCCGGCTCGAGTGATGACTCGTCGAGGGCTTTAAGAAATCCTCCGATCGCACAGGGTTGATCGGTGAAGGTGTCGCGGACTGCCTGCCCCTCGTACTCGCCGGTGTGGTGCCAGAACTCCAGGCTCGACAGTGTGGGGTTGAAGGAGTTGCTCTCCTGCCGGAATTCTGTGAGCAGGATCTTCATCAGTAGTTTCCGTTCAGGTCGGTGTGCACGTCCTGCAGTGCGTCGTGCAGCTTGAGGTAGGTGTCGTAGTTGCGGTCGTAGACGTCACGATTCGCGGGGTTCGGCTGGTATTGCTTCTGGATGCGCACCGCGTCGGCGACGGCGTCGAGGTCTTGGATCCAGCCCAGACCCAGTGCGGCGCAGTAGAAGGCGCCCAGGGTTCCCGTGTATCGCGGAGCGTCGGGAACCTGCACCGTGATCTGCAGGACGTCGGCCAGGATCTGCATCCAGACATCGCTGACCGCTCCGCCGCCCACGACGCGGATGGTTTCCGGTCGGGTACCGGTTCGCCGCGCGTAGTCGTCCAGATTGCGGCGGTGGGTGAAACAGACGCTTTCCATCATCGCTCTCGCCATGTGCCGGCGATCCGTGCTGGTGGTGAGGTTGATGAACATGCCTTTGGAGTTCTTCGACAATGGGGCCAGTTCGCCGGTGAGCCAGTGGGTGGCCAGCACGCCGTCGCTGCCGGGTGGGACTTCCTCGACGTCCTTTCCGATCAGGCTGTAGATGTCGCCGTTGAGGACGGACCGTTCGACGCGGTAGAGCTGGTCGACGAGCCAGTCGAGAGCGAGGCACCCGGTTTGCAGCGCGAACGTGGCGCCCTCGGTCTTGCTGTTGACGGAGAAGTACTGTGGCGCGTCGAGCTGGAAACGGTCTTCGATGAGGCTGACGAGCCACGAGGAGGTACCGAAGTAGATGTGCGCGTCGCCGAGCTGGGCTCGGCCGACGCCCCAGGTGATGGCGACGAGGTCGCCGAAACCACCGAAGACCGTCGTGCCCTTCCGAAGCCCCAGCCCTTCGGCGGCGCGGGCGGTGAGCGTGCCGACCGCGTCCGTCGCCTCCGTGGCCGGCGGGAACTTGTCGAGATCCTCGGTCAGACCGGCCGACTCGAGAACGGCCGCGTAGTAGTCGTTCAGTCTCGGATTTTGCGACCGGATCAGATCGTCGGACGGCTCGGTACCGATCGCGCCCGTTGCTCGGAACTTCAGAAACGAGTTGAGACCGAGAATGTGGTCGGAGCGGCTCCACAGGTCGGGCTCGTTCTCCTTCATCCACATCAGGCGTGGCCAAAACTCCTGGCCGGTACCGACGAACGAGCCGTGTGTGGCGTTCAGCCGCGCGGCCTGTTCGGTTGCTCGGTAATCCATCCAGATGATGCTGTCGCGGACGACGTTGCCGTCGGCGTCCACACCGATGATGTTCTTCCACGGGGCGACGAAAACCGCCGCGTGTACGTCGACGGGGCTGGCCGAGCTGCGCCGCAGAACCGCCTGGCTCGTCGCGCACACGTGCTCCCAGATCTCCTCGGGATCTTGTTCGGCCCACCCTGGATGGGGTTGGTTGACCTGGTAGGTGGCTCCTCCCTCGGCGATGATGCGTCCGGTGCGATCGATCAGCGCAGCCTTGAGGGACGAGGTTCCGATGTCGAAGGTCATCACATATTCAGGCATTGATCTCGGCTCCGTTACTGGGTGCGACGACGTTCGGGGTGACTCGACGTCGGGCGCCGAGCACGAGGTTGATGACCAGGCCGATGACTGCGGCGGCCGCGGTGACGTACCAGGCCACGGTCCATCCGTAGGACTCGGCCAGCATCGGCACCCACACCGGGGCGATGATGCCGCCGGCGCCGGCGATGAGGATCACGAGGCCGACGGCTGGGCCGGCGGCCGCGGAGCCGAGCAGGTCCGAGGGCAGCGACAGTCCCGGACCGTTGGTGGCTGGGACACCCCAGCCTGCGATGACCGCAACGAGCAGCGCCAGTCCGAAGCTCAGCGGGGCAAGGTGGGGAATGAGTGCGCAGCCAACGGCTCCGACGAACAGTGCGATCCAGGCGTTGGTGAAGGTGCGGGCGCGTAGGGGGCCCATCCGCCGGACCAGCTTGTCCGAGACCCATCCGCCGAACGGCGTCGACACGACCGCGATCAAGCCGTTGAGTAGCACGACTGTGCCGACCGCACCCGAAGAGAAGCCGATGGAGTACAGATACTGGGCCAGGTAGGCATACATGCCGTAGCAGTTGAAGAAGCAACAGAATGTTGCGGCGCCCAGCAGCCACAGCCGCGGGTCGGTGTACACGCTGCGATGGGATGCGGTCTCCGATGTCGTGGCTTCGACTGCGGTTTCCTCGTCGAGCGGGGGCGCGTCCTTGACCAGGGCGAGGAAGGCGATGGCTCCGACGACGGTCAGTGCGGTGATGACCCAGAATGTGCCCTGCCAGCCCAGGACTGGGTTCAGTAACCCGGTCAGGTATCCGCCGAGCGCCGATCCGAGTCCGATCGCCCCGAGCAGGATGCCGACCGCCAGGCCGCGCTTCTTGACTGGATACCAGGCGCTGACGATCGCGCACATGAGGACCACCATGCATCCCCAGCCCTGCACGAAGCGCAGCGCCAGGATGACCGGGTAGCTCGGTATCACCGGTATGAGCGCCGACGCGATCAGAAATGCGGTGATCACGTAGAGGAACATTCGCCTCCACCCGAGCTTCGGAATCCACTTGCCCTGGACGAAGCCCCCGATCGCGTACCCGGCGATGAGCGCTGCGGACCCGAGCTGGATTTTGCCGGGTGTGAGGTCGAAGGTGGTGGCCAGTTCGTTGACGGCCACGGACCACGAGGTCAGCGACATGTATACAAGCGAGAGCATGAGTGTCGTTCCGACAAGCGCTGCGGTCTGTCCTGACCGACTGGTTCTAGTCATGTTCGATGATCCTCTGCCGAACCGGCGGATATCGGTACCACCGGTGATGGGAATGCATCCACCAGCAATCGAGGCCTTATGTGAAGCGCATCGTGCGGATGGTTGCACTGTTTTCCAGGTCACATCAATCCTCGGCCCATGTGGGAAATCATTCAATTTTTGTGGGAATTTGTGCGTTTAAGTCGTGGTGCGCGCCACACTGGCCTTCGGTTTCCCGGGTGGTTTCGCACGGCGGAGCGCAACTCTTTCCGCGTCCGCCACCGAGTGCACACCTTCCGTGACGGCCCAGTCGTCGATCATCCACGGCCTGTCGGAGCCCCACCGCTCGAGACGACCCTCACGCACGCTTCGGGTTCACGCACGCACTCCTGCCGGGCCCAGACCGTGCCCGTAATCGGGGCCTGACCGCGAGCGATGCGGTGTCACGTGCAACAGGTTCGGTCCTCGTGTGGCCCAGTTCTCATTTTCGGGTTGACTGCAGACGGGCGAAATAGCACACTTGCAGTCATATCCAGTCAGTCATCCACAAGGACGGTCACAGATGCTTCCCGTTGAACGCCACAAGGCCATCGTGAACGCTCTCGATTCCGCCGGCGTGGTCAGCACTGAGGGGCTGGTGCAGCTGCTGGGCGTTTCGCAGGAGACTGTCCGGCGTGATCTCGCGTTGCTCGAGGAACGCGGCACACTCCGGCGGGTGCACGGCGGGGCCGCGAGTGTCGTGGCCCGAGGCGGTGAGGAGCCGTCCTTCACCGAGCGCTCACAGCTCGAACACGAAGCCAAGGCCGAACTCGCCCAGGCGGCGGTCAGCTTGATTCAAACCGGTCAAACCATCGTGATCGACATCGGCACGACCGCGGTCGAGGTCGCCCGTGCGATTCCGCACAGCTTCCGCGGAACGGTCGCGACGCCGTCACTGCTGGTTGCCGCGGAGCTCGCCGAGCGTCCCGACATCGACCTGCTGGTCTGCGGCGGTCGGGTTCGGAGAGGCGATCTGGCGTGCGCGAATGCTCACGCCAAGGCGTTCTTCACCGATTTGTATGCCGATCTGGCGTTCGTCAGTTCCGGTGGGCTCGACGCGGAGATCGGATTGACCGATTTCCATCTCGACGAGGTCGATGTCCGCAAGACGATCCTCGCCAACAGCGCGCACAGCTACGTGCTCGCCGATTCCTCCAAGATCGGCCGGGTGGCTCCGCACCGGGTGTGCACTCTGGACAACCTGGATGGCCTGATCACCGATTTCCCTGTGGCACAGGACATTGCCCAGGCATTCGAGGACGCCGGCGGGGTGATCTTGACGGCGTGAGTGCGGCGGAAGCCACCGCCCGAAATGAAGGCGGGCGACGTTGCAGCGTCGCCCGCGGGATCGAACACCCAACTCCAGTCAGAAAGACGATCCATGAGTCATCATTCCACACCCTCAGATTCCGCTGGTGTCGGTGAGTTCGGCTATACCGAGTCCCTCGAGCGCTCTACCGGCCGGTTCGCCTCGTTCGCTGTTGCGTTCGCGTTCGTCTCCATCGCTACCGGCATCTTCACCACGTACGGCAGTGTGCTCACTACCTCTGGTCCGCTCGGGATCTGGACGTGGCCGATCGTGGTCGTCGGACAGCTGGCGGTCGCGTTGGTCCTGGGGTCTCTCGCCGCCCGCATCCCGGTGACCGGTTACGCCTATCAGTGGGTGTCGCGGTTGGCCAATCCGGTGCTCGGATGGATCACGGGGTGGATCTCGTTCACCTTTTTGGCCATCGTTGTAGTGGCGGTCGACTACACCGTCGCCGCCACCGTGCTGCCCGCGTTGTTCGAGTTCCACGGCACCCCCACCACCAGTTTCGTCATCACCGGCATCGTGCTGATCCTGCAGGGCCTGTTGGTGGGTTTGTCCACCAAATGGACCGAGCGGGTCAACAATTTCGCGGTCACCGCGGAACTGATCGGGATGGTGGCACTGGTCGCGTTGCTGCTGATCGTGGGCGTCGTCGCGCACAAACTCAACGTCGGCAATCTCTTCGAACGTGGGGACATCCCCGCCGAGGGGTACTGGAGCTTCGGTACCGCCACCTCGGCCGGGCCGTGGATGATGGGATTTCTGCTCGGTGCGTTCACCATCGTCGGCTTCGAGTCTGCGGCCAACCTCGCCGAGGAGACCAAACGGCCGGAGGTCGTGGTGCCGCGGGCGATGTGGCAGGCCGTGCTCGCCTCCGGCGGGTTGGGCTTTCTGCTCCTGCTCGCGGTCACCGCATTGACCGACGACCCGGTCGCGCTCGCGCAGTCCGGGACACCGGTCGCCGACGTCATCCGCTCGGTGCTGGGCTCCTACGTCGGGACCGCGTTGCTGGTGCTGGTCGCGGTCGCCATCTTCGCCTGCGGGCTGGTCATCTTGATGACCGGTGTGCGGTTGGTGTGGGCGATGTCGCGCGACGAGCGCTTCCCTGCCTGGCAGTACCTGCACAAGGTCTCGCCGCGGTTCAAGACCCCGCTCAATGCGACCGTCCTGGTCACCGTCGTCGCCGCACTGATCCTCGGGATCTTCTCCACCCGCACCGACGCCCTGTTCAATCTGTTCGCCGCCGCAACGTTGTTGCCGTCGATCATCTACGCCGTCACCGTCGCGCTGTACATCGTCAAGCGGCGCTCACTGCCCCCAACCAACGGATTCCAGTTGGGGCGCTGGGAAATTCCCGTCCTCGTCGTCTCGGTCGTATGGTTGGTGTTCGAACTGTCCCTCTTCCGCGACGCCTCGTTCCGCGACCCGTGGCTGTACGTATTGGTCATGGTCGTCCTCGGGGGCCTCTACCTCGGATTCCTCCTGCTCACTCGCGGGACCCACGGCCTGCGTATGCCTGAAATGCGGTCGATCGACGCCGAACTCGACGCCACCGCAACCAAAGAAAATGGATTGGAGTCGGCGAAATGACCGTCCTCGCCATCGACCAGGGCACCTCGGGCACCAAAGCGGTCGTCCTCGACCCCGAGGAAGGAGTGGTCGGGGTCGCCGAAGTCCCGATCCACCCGCACTACCTCAACGGTGGTGGCGTCGAGCAGGATCCGGGCGAACTGCTCGAATCGGTCCTGCAGGCCGGACGCACCGCCATCGCGGACGCCGGCCGCCCCGTCGACGCCGTCTCCCTGGCCAACCAGGGCGAGACCGTCCTTGTATGGGACCCGCGGTCCGGCAAGCCGCTGACGCAGGCCATCGTCTGGCAGGATCGGCGCGCCGAAGGACTGTGCCGGGACCTCGACCCCCACAAGGACGAGATCGCCGCCCGCACCGGGCTCGTGCTCGACTCGTACTTCTCCGCCCCGAAGATGGCCTGGCTGCGCCGCAACGTCGAGACCGCAGGCGTGGTCACCACCTCCGACAGCTGGCTGATCCATCAGCTCACCGGCGCCTTCGTCACCGACGCCTCGACCGCGAGCCGCTCACTGGCCGTCGACCTCGACGGAGTCGACTGGAGTGGCGAGCTGCTGGCACTATTCGGCCTCGAAGGCGAACGCCTCCCGCAGATCGTCGCCAACGACGCCCTGGTCGGCACGACGTCGGCGTTCGGTGGCGACATCCCGGTCGGTGGCCTGGTGGTCGATCAGCAGGCCGCCCTGCTCGCCGAGGGATGCCTCGATGCGGGAATGGCCAAGTGCACGTTCGGGACCGGCGCATTCCTGCTCGCCAACACCGGCACCAGCGCGGTACGGTCCGGTTCCGGACTGACCTCGTCGGTGGCCTGGCGCACCGGGGGCACGACCTCCTACTGCATCGACGGGCAGGTCTACACCGCGGCCTCCGCCATCCGGTGGCTGTGCTCGCTGGGGATCATCAACAGCGCCCACGACCTGGACTCGGTCGCCGCGGCCGACAGCAACGGGGTGTTGTGCGTGCCCGCACTGGCCGGTTTGGCCGCGCCGTGGTGGCGTTCGGATGCCACCGCGTCGCTGGCGGGGATGACGCTCTCGACCGGCCGCGGGCACGTGGTCCTCGCCGTTCTGCAGGGGATCGCCGCCCAGGTCGGCGAACTGATGTCGGCGATCGAATCCGACATCGGCACTGAACTGGTGCGGCTGCGGGTCGACGGCGGCCTGACCCAGTCGAAGGTCCTGATGCAGGCCACCGCGAACATCCTGCAAATTCCCGTCGACGTATATCCCTCCGCGCACGCAACCGCGCTCGGCGCCGCCGCCCTGGCCGAGCTGTCCCTGAACCCCAGCCGCGGCGTGCGTGACGTCGTCCCGGCCTGGGATCCCGCCTCGACCTACGAACCGCAATGGGGCCCGGACCGGGCCGCCGAATTCCGCACGGCATGGCGCGAGCTCGCCGCCACCACCTACAACTCTCAGGAGTCATTGTGAACACCCCGCCAGTCCACGACGTAGTCGTCATCGGGGCGGGCATCGTCGGATCGGCGATCGCACGCGAACTCGCCGGCTACGAGCTCTCGGTCGCCTTGCTCGACGCCCGCGCAGATGTCGGTGACGGCACCAGCAAGGCCAACACCGCCATCTTGCACACCGGATTCGACGCCAAGCCCGGCACCCTCGAATCGAAGATGGTCAGCCGCGGCTACGAACTGCTCTCCGAGTACTCCGGTCAGACCGGCATCCCCGTCGAGCACACCGGCGCCCTGCTGGTGGCGTGGGATCAGGAACAGCTCGACGCGTTGCCCTCGCTCAAGAAGAAGGCCGAGGCCAACGGCTACAAGAAGTGCCGGATCATCGACGCCGACGCCGTCTACGCTCAGCTTCCCCACCTCGGGGAGGGGGCCCTCGGCGCCCTGACCGTCCCCGACGAGTCCATCATCTGCACCTGGACCACCAACCTCGCGCTGGCCACCGACGCCGTCAACCGCGGTACCGCCCTGCTCACCAGTCACGCCGTCGGTGCGATCGAGGTCGGTGACGAGGTGACCACCCTGCACACCGGCGGTGGCCTGGTGCAGGCGAAGTGGGTCGTCAACGCCGCCGGACTCGGCGCGGACGTCCTCGACGAACAGTTCGGATACAAGCGGTTCACCGTCACCCCTCGCCGCGGCGAACTGCTCGTCTACGACAAGCTCGCCCGTCCGCTCGTCGACAAGATCGTCCTGCCGGTTCCCACCGCCCGCGGCAAAGGGGTGCTGGTCTCCCCCACCATCTACGGCAACGTGATGCTGGGCCCGACCGCCGAGGACCTCGACGACAAGACCGCCACCGGCACCTCGCAGGCCGGCTTCGACTTCCTCCTCGACAAGGGCCGGAAGTTGATGCCGCAGCTACTCGACGAGGAGGTCACCGCCACCTACTCCGGCCTGCGCGCGGCCACCGACCACGGCGACTACCTCATCGAAGCGGATTCCGACCAGCGCTACCTGCTCGTCGGCGGCATCCGCTCGACCGGACTGACCTCGGGAATGGCTGTCGCCGAGTGTGTTCGGGATCGGCTCGAGGACGCCGGCCTGAAACTGGTGACCAGATCCGAGCTGCCCGCACCTCCGCGGATGCCCAACATCGGCGAATCCTTCACCCGCCCCTACCAGGACGAGAAGAAGATCGCCGCCGATCCCGCCTACGGCGAGGTGGTGTGCTTCTGCGAGCGCGTGACCAAGGGCGAGATCCGCGACGCCTTCGACTCGGTCATCCCCCCGTCCGGGCTCGAAGGGCTGCGGCGCCGCACTCGCGTGATGAACGGCCGTTGCCAGGGATTCTTCTGCGGCGCGGAGGTACAGAGCCTGCTCGACCAGCGCGGACAAACGCCCTGCGGGCGTGAACGAAACAGCGCCCCCCAGACGGGCACGATGAAGCAGGAGATCGGACGATGAACACCGCTGTGACCACCGACGTCGCCATCGTCGGCGGCGGACCAGCAGGACTGACCGCGGCGGCCGAACTGGCCCGAGACCGGTCCCGCAGCGTCCTCGTCCTCGACCGCGAATCGGTTGCCGGCGGCATCCCCCGGCACTGTGACCACCTTGGCTACGGCATTCGGGACATGAAGACCTTCATCACCGGCCCCGCCTACGCCCGCAAGCTCGTGGACAAGGCCACCGCTGCCGGCGCCCAGATCCGCACCAACGCCACTGTCACCGGCTGGGCCGGGGACCGCGCCCTCGAAGTGACCTCCCCACAGGGACGCCTGACGGTCGATGCCCGCGCCATCATCCTGGCCACCGGGGCCCGCGAACGCCCCCGCCCCGCCCGGATGATCCCCGGGGACCGCCCATCCGGGGTGTACACCACCGGGCAGCTGCAGAACCTGGTCCACCTCCACCACCGCAAGATCGGCACACGCGCGGTGGTGGTCGGCGGCGAGCTGGTCAGCTGGTCGGCGGTGCTCACCCTCAAGCACGCCGGATGCAGCACCGCCCTGATGACCACGACGTATCCCTCGCCCGAGTCCTACGGCGTGTTCAACCTCGCCGGCAAGTCCCCCATCCTGGGCGTCGACGTCGCCACCCGCACCCGGGTCACCAACATCATCGGTAAGCCCGCCTTGCGGGCGGTGGAAATCGAGAACATCGACACCGGGGAACGCCAAATCATCGACTGCGACACCCTGGTCCTGACCGGCGACTGGATCCCCGACCACGAACTCGCCCGCATCACCGGCCTCGACATGGATCCGAAAACCAAAGGCCCCCTTGTCGACACCGCGCTCCGCACCAGCCGTGACGGGGTCTTCGCCATCGGTAACCTGCTCCACCCCGTCGACACCGCCGACATCGCCGCCCTCGACGGCCGGCACGTGACCGAATCAGTCCGTAACTACCTCGGCGGCCGCCCACCGGTACACGACGGTGTCCGAATCCTGACGGATGCTCCACTGCGGTGGATCTCCCCCGGAGTGCTCCGCCCCGGCGACAGCGCCCCCGCCCGCAACCGGCTGCTGCTGTGGACCGACACCCTGGTGCGGATCCCGAAGATCGTGGTCCGACAAGACGGCAAGATCATCGCCCGCAAGACCCTCCTGTGGCCGGCCTCGCCCGGCCGCGTCTTCCGGGTGCCCTCGAGCGTCCTGGACAAGGCCGACACCCGCGGCGGGCCCGTCACCGTCTCGCTCGGCTGATTCCCCTCGAACCCGGGGCAGGCTGGACTGGTCTGCGCGGTCCAGCCCGCCCCGTACCAACAGAACGCTCGAGATATCGACTACGTTGCACTGCACCATGATCCGATAAAAGTGGATTGATCACGAACCATTCCGCACGGCGACCGCGTTATCTCCCCCTCAATCCGACGACCCTATCGAAGGCGTGACGCGTCACCGCAGACGGAGTCGAAGCGCACCTGCGGACTGCACTCGATATCCCACCGCCATTGCAGTCGGTTGCCACGCCCTGTACCGACTTGGCGAGTCATCACTCTGCCCGCAGAACATCACACCCACCCCCACCGAAAGGAACAACATGAGGAAGATCTTCCTGGCCTGCCCCTACAGCCACACCGACCCCTCGGTCACCCACGATCGGTTCATCGAGTCGAACAAGGTGGCCGCCACCATCATCGAATCCGGCAATGCCGTCTTCAGCCAGGTGTCGATGTCCCACCCGATCAACCTGACCTTCGAAGGCAAGGACAAAACCGAGATCGGCGCCCTGTGGACGCCCGTCGACGAGGTGTTCATGGACATGCTCGACGAGCTGATCATCCTCGACCTACCCGGCTGGGACCAGAGCTCGGGCATCAAGCGCGAAATCACGTTCTTTGAAACCCGCGGCCGCCGTGTCAGCCTGTGGTCGAACGTGTCCCACGAATTCGACCAGGACACCGTCACCGTCGCCTCGCGCTGACCCCCGACCCAGGTGATGGGCACGCGCAGGGAATCGTCCATGCTCAGGTGAAGTACCCGGCAGCCGCCACCGGGTCTCTTCGGCTCATACGCCGTGATGCTCGTCCCGCCTGCGGAACTCGCCCTCAGGCGGGACGAGCTCCCTCCCTCCCTCCGCTCCACCCGATGACCCCGGCTGCGGGTGAAATAGAGCGGCGCGGAACGCCCGCGGCTTCTGACCATTCCCGGCCCTCTTCCGGTGCCCCGCACCACCGATCGAGGCAGTGCTACCACTCGCCTCCGCGCACCCTCTGCCTACCCCTCAGGACAACCCATGACCATCACCGATACGCCCCCGTGCCCCACCACGGCTTCACACTCCAAGACCACACACACCGTGCGCCGCGCCCGAATCGTGTGCACGCTCGGTCCCGCGACCGCGACGAGCGAGCGGATCACCGACCTCGTCGAGGCGGGGATGGACGTGGCGCGACTCAATTTCAGTCACGGCCTGCACGCCGATCACGCCGCCAACTACCGCCGCGTCCGCGCTGCCGCCGCGGCGACCGGCAAGGCCGTCGGTGTGCTCGCCGACCTGCAAGGACCCAAGATCCGGCTCGGCAGATTTACCGACGGATCCACCGTGTGGTCGGCCGGCGAACAAGTCCGCATCACCACCGACGCCGTCGAGGGCACCCACGATCGTGTGTCCACGACCTACAAGCAGCTCGCTCACGACGCCCGGCCTGGTGATCGGCTATTGGTCGACGACGGCAAGCTGGCGTTGACCGTCACCGAGATCGACGGCCCAGACGTCGTCTGCACGGTCACCGAGGGCGGACCGGTCTCGAACAACAAGGGGCTCTCGCTGCCCGGCATGAACGTCTCCGTCCCGGCGCTGTCGGACAAAGACATCGAGGACCTCGAGTTCGCGTTGACTCTCGGCGTCGACGTGATTGCCCTGTCCTTCGTGCGCTCGCCCGCCGATCTCGCACTGGTGCACGAGGTGATGGATCGAGTCGGCCGCCGAGTTCCGGTGATCGCCAAGATCGAGAAGCCTGAAGCAGTCGACAATCTGGAGGCAATCGTTCTCGCTTTCGACGCCATCATGGTCGCCCGCGGCGATCTGGGCGTAGAGCTGCCTCTCGAGCAGGTACCGCTCGTGCAAAAACGCGCGGTCCAGATCGCCCGCGAGAACGCGCGGCCGGTGATCGTCGCAACCCAGATGCTCGACTCGATGATCGAAAATTCTCGTCCCACCCGCGCCGAAGCATCTGATGTGGCCAACGCGGTGCTCGACGGTGCCGACGCAGTGATGCTCTCCGGTGAGACGTCGGTAGGCAAGTATCCAATCGAGACGGTACACACGATGGCGCGGATCATCGAAGCCGTCGAAACCGAGTCCACCTTCGTTCCGCCGCTGCTGCACTCTCCACGGACAAAGGGGGGTGTCATCTCGTTCGCCGCCCGCGACATCGGCGAACGCCTCAATGCCAAAGCGTTGGTCGCGTTCACCACGTCCGGTGACACCGTGCGCCGACTGGCCCGGCTGCATACCCCCCTCCCGCTGCTCGCCTTCGCCCCGACGGAGTCGGTGTGCAATCAGCTGACCATGAGCTGGGGCACCGAAACCCACCAGGTCGCGGATGTCAGCACCACCGACGAAATGATCCGTCAGGTCGATCAACACTTGCTGACCCTGGACCGGTATGCCCCCGGAGACCTGATCATCATCGTCGCCGGATCGCCGATCCACTCTGTCGGTTCCACCAATTTCGTGCTCGCACATCGACTCGGGGAAGACGACTACTCCACCAACCACTAACCGTGACGAGGGGCTGTCATGCCGCGATCGAAGGGCCCTGTCGAAATCCACAGCTCGCGGACGCATCCTGAACCGACATTCACGCGTACGCAGCCTTGCCCAGCGCGCCGTCCGCCGTTCCTGATGCGGCGGGGCGGTGAACGGCGCGCTCCCTGTCGCAATGTGTGGCCGCGGGCGTGCGCAGCACCGCGGCGCACCAGAGTGTGCCGGGCCGATGAGGAAACGTGATGCCTTGCCTCCGCGGGACAGCTGTGTGCACAACCGGGGAGGGGGTGGTTCGTTCGACCGCTACTGTGCGCCCGATCCGAGTACCGCGGTGACTTCGGGCGCCGGCTGCAGGTGCTCGTCCAACAGCTGCTGCAGTCGCTCGTTGTCGTACGCATCGAGCGCGGCGACGATGCCGCGATGTTGGGAGTCGATCAGCGGGGCTCGACCCGGGCTGCTCTGCAGGGCACGCAGGCCGACCCGTTGCTGTCGCGAGCGCAGGGTGTCGTACAGCTCGGTCAGCACCGCATTTCCCTGTGCCTGCACCATCGCTCGATGAAAGCGCCAGTTCAGCTCTACGGCTTGGAGCCAGTCCTGGCCTTGTTCTGCCTCTTCCATCTCCTCGAGCAGGACATGCATCTCGGCAGGGGCGCCTTTCCGTTCGGCACACAACGCGTGACCCGCGTGGCCTTCGATCAGCCGCCTCGTCGAGTTCACCTCCTCGAGTTCCCGGGCGGTCACCACATGGACCTGGGCTCCCTTCCGGGGCAACTGATCGATGAACCGTTCGGAGCCGAGGCGGTGGAACGCCTCGCGCACCGGGGTCCTCGATGTGCCTACCGACTCCGCCACCCAAACTTCGTCGAGGAACGTTCCTTCGGCGATCCGACCGGTGATGATGCCGTCGCGGAGCCAGTCGTAGACCCGCCCCGCAGCCGACCTCCGGCCCGACTGTGCCTGGACGCTCTCCGCTGCATGGGTCACCACGACTTTGCCTCCTCCATGGACCGCTCTCGCACCCCACCCTACTGGACACTCGAAGTACTCTTCGTGTATACATGGCGGACACAGTAGATTGTGACACCCGCCACTGACTGTTCCGATCTTGTTACCGGTCGCACCATGACTAGTGCGCCGTTACATCTCCAGGAGTTCTCCATGACGACCCCACCCCACGCTGATCCCCGGTTTGCCGTTTGGCTGTCCGACCCCAACTTCGCTGCCGCGGAGATCGCTCGCGGTATCGGCTACGGCGCTACAGTTCTCGACATCGAGCACGGCGCGTTCGGCCTCGCCGACCTGGAACGGTTCATCCCATTCCTCAAGGCGCTGGGGATGGACGTGCTCGCCAAGGTCCTCACACCCGATCGCGGGCCGATTCAGCAGGCCCTCGATTTCGGTGCCGACGCTGTCGTCATTCCGCACGTGGAAAGCGCCGCTCATGCGCGCGAGATCACCGCATTCGCGAAATTTCCCCCTCTGGGCGATCGCAGCCTTGCCGGCGGCCGGACCATCGCATACGGGCCGTACACCGACGACTGGGTCGCGGCCGAAGATATCCGGGTCCGGTGTTACCCGATGATCGAGGACGCCGGTGCACTCGCCGATATCGACGCCATCTTGGAACTCGCCACCGTGGACGGGGTATTCGTCGGTCCCGGCGATCTGTCCATCCGCCGTGAGCGCGGAACTTACACCCGTGAAGCAGGTGATTTCGCCGACCTCCAGAAGATTGCCGACGCCGCCCACGCCGCGGGCAAACACTGGCTGATGCCCGCCTGGACAGAGGAAGAAAAGAGGTTCGCGTTGGAAAACAACGCCCACCAACTCGCTTTGATCATGCAACACGGGGCACTGCGAGCCGGGTTCGAGCGCCCCTTCGCCGAGACGGCGGCGCTGCTGGCCGGATTCTCCGAATGAGCACCGGCAGCATCGCCTACACCCCGGAGCAGAAGAAGTCCGGCTTCGGCCGTGTCCGCTGGCAGATCGCGGGAGTCCTCGGGTTCGGGCAATTCGTCAACTACATCGATCGCGTCAACCTGTCGGTCGCCACCCCCGAGATCATGAAGTCGTTCGACATCTCGGCCGCACAGATGGGCGTCGTGTCGTCCGCATTCCTGTGGACCTACGCCATGCTGCAACTGCCGATCGGCACGATCATCGACAAGATCGGTGTGCGCTGGGTCAATCGTGTCGGTGTGTTGCTGTGGGCAGTGGCGTCCTTCGCGTCGGCCGCCGCCGGCGGCCTCGGGTTGCTCATCGTCGCGCGGTTGGTGTTGGGCATCGGCGAAGCCCCCGCCGTACCGGCGGCCTGGAAAGCGATAGGACAGTGGTTCCCGAAACACGAGCGTGGCACCGCCACCTCCGTCTTCGATGGTTCGTCGAAGATGGCGAACGTCCTCGGCGTCCCGGTCATGGCGTTCCTCGTCTCCACCTACAGCTGGCATGCCGCTTTCATCTTTACCGGCGTGATGAGCCTGCTGTTCCTCGCCCTCTGGTGGGTTTTGTACGACTCGCCCAAGACCGCGCTCGCCAAGGGACGGCTCAGTGAGGCCGAGTACGAGATGATCCGCGCCGGCGGCGCCGAGGACGAAGACGCAGTCACCGCCAGCTCGCTCCACGGAGTCGGTTACCTCCTGCGCCGCCGCAAGACCTGGGGCCTGGCCCTGGGATTCGCCTCCTACACCTATGCCTACTACGTACTGCTCACGTGGCTCCCGGGCTTCCTGGAGAAGCAGTTTGGGGTCAACCTCCTCAAGGGCGGGCTGTACACGATGATCATCTGGCTGGTGGCCGTGATCGCACAGTTCCTGATCGCCGGGCTGTTGATGGACCGCTGGATCGCCCGCACCGGTCACGTCACCCGTGTGCGACGGATCGTTCTGGTCAGCAGCCTCCTCGCCTCCCTCGCCGTCACCGGCGCCGGCTACGTCGACTCCATCGCGATGGCCGTCGTGTTCCTCTCGATCGGTGCCGCAGGCCTGGCCGTCTCCGTTCCCGCCGGATCGAGCATCGTCTCACTCATCGCCCCCGAGGGCTATACCGGCACCATGGGCGGAATCGTCAACTTCGTGGCCAACATGATCGGCATCTCCGCACCCATCATCACGGGCATCATCGTCGACACCACGGGATCGTTTGCAGGGGCATTCATCTTCACCGGAGTAGTCCTCGTCGCGGGAATTCTCAGTTACACAATTGTTCTCGGAAAGATGGACCGCATCGCCCCGCCCCCGACACGCCAATCCACCCCATCCGCCTGATACCCAGCCTTCAGGAGAATTCTCGTGCCCATCATCTCCGTCGCCCAGTTCGCTCCCACCGACGACAAGGCACGCAACGCCGACATCATCGCCGACTACGTCCAGCGTGCCAGCACCGCGGGCGCCCGACTCATCGCCTTCCCCGAGTACTCCATGTTCACGGTCTCGGCCATGGACGATCGATTCGTCCACTCCGCAGAACCCCTCTCCGGCCCGTTCGTTCAGCGGATCGGCCGCCTCGCAGCCGAACACCGGATCACCATTGTCGTAGGACTCAACGAAACCAGCCCCGACGGCCGAATCCACAACACCCTGGTCGCCGTGAACGAGGACGGACAGGTCACCGCGACCTACCGGAAACTTCACCTCTACGACGCCTTCGGATTCACCGAATCGTCCCGGGTCCGTCCCGGAGAGATCGACAAACCGGAAACCTTCGAGGTCGACGGACTCCGGTTCGGCCTCCAAACCTGTTACGATCTGCGGTTCCCCGAGGTCACCCGTCGCCTCGTCGACGCCGGAGCAGACGCGCTCATACTCCCGGCAGCCTGGGTTCCCGGTCCCCTCAAGGAAGATCACTGGCACACCCTGATCCGCGCCCGAGCCATCGAGAACACCATCTACGTTGCGGCCGCAGACCAAACAGCGCCCGGTGGGGTCGCCAACAGCCTCATCATCGACCCGATGGGCGTACCCCTCGCGTCCGCCGGCGAGGAGGAGGGCATCGCGATCGCCGACGTCTGCACCGATCGGATCGCACGCGTACGGTCGAAGAATCCAGCCCTCGAGCTCAGGCGATTCACCGTCATCCCGAAGTAGTGACCTGGTGATGGGTGGACCGTATTCGGGCGAGGTTCACCCATCACTGACACTACACAGGACATCCGAAAGGGAATGGGACCATCGGCTTTTCACCGCGGTCAAGACCCCCTGGCACGGGTGCGCGTTACATGTATCCCCGCTGCTCCCCCGTGAGCGATAGTAAGACTCGACGGCGCTAGCGCCGATCGTCATCTCCGGAGCCCGAGACGGGAGGTTTCGTCGCATAGTAGCGGCCGCAGCCTATTTCACTTCGGCGTCGGGAGTTCCCGCCGTTCTTCGAACGCCCTAGCTCACCCTGCCATGGAGATCCAAGGGGGCTGCGCGGCGAGCCACGCGCGGAGGTCGTCACCGAGTGCCGCTATCAGGTTAGTCGCGTAATGGTCTCTGTCCCAGGATAGATAGATCGGGACCTCGATCGGGTGTCCGTCGACGACGAGGGGAAAGGCACGAACGCCGAACCGCGGCGGGTCGGTCACCAGGGCCAGTCCCCGACCGTTGGCCGCGAGCGCCTGTGCCACTGTCGGGGAGTTGACCGATCGCGCAGATTCCAGCTTGATGCCGTGCCGCGCGCTCGCACTGCGTACCGCGAGTTCGACACCACTGCCGTGCCCCGGGACGAGAACATCAGACCCACTGACCGCGGCGAGTTCCACCAGGCCTGCGTCGTCGAAGTGCGCCGCCTCCTGCGGCGCGCACTGAACCAGCACGGGCGAGACCGACACCGTGCGGCATTCACGATGGTCGGGTGGCCGGTGCGTACCGACGGCCAGGTCGGCGTCCTCGTCGAGAGTGCGATCCACGTCGTACGGTCGCACCGTTCTGAGGTCAATGATTGGCGCGCCGGTCTCGGCGATGAACGGGGCCAGCAGGAAGTGGGCCGTCGTCTCCTGGGTCACCGCGGTCAATTGCGGCTCGTCTCGGTACATCGCCCGCATGACTGTCTCGGCGTGCCGGGCTCGGTGGAGGATGTCCGCACTCAGCTCGTACAGCTTCCGGCCGGCCGGTGTCAGCACCATTCCGGTCGACGCGCGGTGGAAGAGCTTGACGCCGAGCCTGGTCTCCAGCCCGGCGATCTGCTTCGAGATCGCGGGTTGGCTCACGATGCACTCGGCGGCGGCCGAGCTCACCGACTGCAGCCGAGCAACCGATTCGAAGTAGGTGAGCGAACGGAAGTCCATATAACTGATAGTTATGCAGAGTTGAGAAACTGTCAATAGACGAATGGGTGAACGGGTGCCAGGATCAAACGCACGCGATCTGCGTCACAGCGACTGACCCCCGAAGAACGGGCTCATGAACAAACCCCGGGCTCTGTTTCGCTCACCCCGGAACGATCGATCGCCGTTGAAACAACCCGTGCGTCACGCTCGATACAGGAAAGAAGATCACGATGCCACTGCGACTTCCCGCCGGTAAGAAGATTGCCGTCAACATCGGCGCAGATTTCGACGCCCACAGCTGCTGGATGGGCACGTTCGGTCTGACGAGTCCCGGTGTGTTGTCGCGCGGTGACTTCGACGCCGAAGTGGGCGTACCCCGCCTCCTCGACACCCTCCGTCGATACGAGGTTCTGGGCAACTTCTTCACACCGGGCCACACAATGGAAACCTTCCCAGAGGTCTTCCAAACGGTTCTCGATGCCGGTCACGAGATATCTGCGCACGGATGTTGGCACGAGCCGATCATGAAACTCGAACCTGCACAGGAACGAGATCTGTTCGAGAAGGCTTTGGCTCAGCACGAGAAGTACGTCGGAATTGTCCCTCGTGGATACCGGTCGCCGGCCTGGGACTTCACGGACACCACTCTGTCGCTGATCGAGGAGTACGGACTCGATTGGGATTCATCCCTGATGGGGCGCGACCTCGAGCCCTATCACCCGCGTCCGACGGAGGTCCGGTACGAGGAGGGAAACCGACGAGCGGAGCCGAGTCCAATCCTCGAGTTCCCGGTGTCCTGGTATCTCGACGACTTCCCCGCCGTCGAACACATCCCCGGGGTCAATGCCGGTATGCAGTCGCCGGAAGTGATCTACCAGCGGTGGAAGGACCACTTCGACTTCGCCTACCGGCGGGTCCCTAATGGTTTGGTCACCATCACCGTGCATCCACAGAGCATTGGACGGCCCCACAACCTGATGATGTTCGAGCGGTTGTTGGACTACATGACCTCATTTGACGACGTGTTGTTCACGAACCTGAGCACCCTCTATGACCTCTGGGCCGAGGACGAGACAGCGCCCACCTCAGCTTCTGCCTCAAGCCGGCAGTTGTAGCGGACATCACCACCCCTCGCTTACCGAAAAGAAGAGAAACATGAAGCAATCATGGCGCCGACGCGTGCCCATTTCCTTGGTAGCGCTCGCTGCCGTTGCCCTCACCGGCTGTTCGACGGGAGCTCCGAGTACGACCGGGATCAACGCCGGCCCCGGCGAGCCCCAACCTCTCGAGGACCTGAAGATCGGTGTCTTCATTCCGGCAACCAGCAACGCCTACCTGCAGGCGGAGAAGACCGGTGCTGAAGAAACCGCGAAGAAGGCCGGAATCGATCTGACGGTAGTCGCCAGCGACTGGGACCCTCAGCGGCAGAACGACGCCATGATGCTGGCGATGCAGCGAAAGACCTACGACGCCTGGATCGTCAACCCGATCTCTCCCCGCGAGCAATGCAGTCAAATCAAAGATGCTGCCGCCCAAGGAATCAAGGTTCTCGTCGTGGTCACGGCAATCTGCGGTGACGACGGATATACCGACGGCACTCTCGGATTCATCGGTGAGCAGAATGCAGCTGGCTATCGTGGCTGGTGGAAGCACATCTTCGAGAACACCGATCCCGGGAAGCTCGCGGCGATCACCGGTCCGGACCTGGACTTTGTCACCATGGCGACACAGTCGGCGCTGGAATCGGTGCAACCGGAGTACCCCGACCACACCATCGCCTCGTTCCAGAAGACCGACTACTTGACCGAAGAAGCATTCGCTGTCACCCAGACCACTTTGAAGTCGAATCCCGACCTCAAAGCCGTCGCCTCCAACTACAGCGGGATGACGCGTGGAGTGGTCCAGGCCGTTCAAGAGTCCGGGAAATCGTCGAGCGTCAAAGTGTTCGACAGCAACGGCGATGCATGGACGAAGTCGGCGATCGAGTCGGGAACGGTGAAAATGGCGCTGCCAGGCACCCCCTACACCGACATGAAATTGGCCGTCGAGATGATGATGGCCTCGTGGCAGGGACAAGAGGTCGCCAAGGTCACCAACCCCCTCGATCAGCTGCAGTTCGCCGGCGCTCCCTACATCACCAAGGACAACGTCGCCTCGTGGGTCCCGGAGTACTGATCGGCCTACGCATCAGATAATCCTAGCTGCGTGACGAACTGAGGTAACAGATGAACGCCATCGAATGTATAAGCGTCACCAAATCTTTCGGAGGAACCACGGTCGTCGACCAGGTCGACGTCGAGGTCCGCGCGGGCACCGTGCACTCACTCGTCGGCGCCAACGGGGCCGGCAAATCCACCCTGCTCGGCATGATGAGTGGCCGACTGTCCGCCACCGACGGCACCGTCAGCATCTTCGGAGAGCGACTGCACGGCGGAGACCCGAAGGAGTCACGGCGGGCCGGGCTCTCGGCGGTGTATCAGGAACTCACCGTGCTTCCTGCGCTGACAACCGTCGCGAACGTCTTCCTCGGCCAGGAGATGAGCCGACAAGGCCTGCTTCGCGAAAAGGACATGGTCGCCGCGTTCCTCGAACTCAGCCGCGACCTCGGCCTGGAGTTCGACCCCAAAATGAAGGCAGGCGATCTGAGTGTGGCTGCCGCACAGATGCTCGAGATCATGCGCGCCGTACACGCGTCCTCCCGTGTGATCTTGTTCGACGAACCCACGGCGGCATTGTCGGAGCGCGAACGCAGGGTGTTCCTGGACCTCGTGCGCAAGCTGAAGGCCCGGGGAACGACAATCGTGCTGGTCACCCACAACCTGTCCGAGGTCCTCGAGGTGAGCGACGATATCACCGTCATGCGGAGCGGCCGAAAGGTCGCATTCGGTCCCGCAAGCGAGTGGACGAAGGCATCACTGGTTCGGGAGATGACCGGAGAGACGATCGCACCGGAGCCTCGCTCCCGGCAACGCGTGGAGTTCGGCCGAGAACTCCTGGCCGTCGAGCAACTCACCCTGCCCGGTGCGATCGAGGACGTGACGCTCCGCGTTCGAGCCGGTGAAGTTGTCGGTCTCGCCGGTCTGGTTGGGTCCGGTCGCAGCAGCATTCTGCGATCCTTGGCCGGCGACGAACCGCACGCGAAGGGCCGTCTCCGTGTTCGAGGTCGGGAACAGAAGCTTCCTCGGTCGGTGCGCCAGGCAATCCAGTCCCTCGGGATCGGACTCGTTCCGGAAGAACGCAAAACTGAAGGTCTGGTTCTCGGCATGAGCGTCCCGGACAACGTGACACTGGCTGACCTGACCAGTGTCTCGAGGCGCGGGTTGGTCAACGCATCCCGGCAGCTCGAGGTGGCCAAAACCAAACTCGAGGAGCTTACCCTCAGCAGGCCGGTAGGCGACTATCCGGTGAGCTGGTTGTCAGGCGGAAACCAACAGAAGGTGGCGCTGGCGAAATGGCTCCACCGCGATCCGGACATCCTCCTCGTCGATGAACCTACCCGCGGAATCGACGTGGCAGCCAAGGTCGATGTGCTTTCCGCCCTGCGCGCATTGGCCAGTTCCGGAAAGGGCGTCATCGTCACCAGCGCAGAAATCGATGAGGTCCTCGACGTCAGCGACACGGTCCTCGTGGTCGCCGGCGGTCGCATCGTCGCAGAGTTCGACACACATCGACACGAACCCACCGTCAAAGACGTCCTTGATCTCGCTTTCGGAGTAAATCATGAGTTCTAGCACCACCACCCCGGTGACCCCTGCCAGCGCCCCCACCACCTCATGGTCGAGCCTCGTCTCATCCAGTCGTCTGCTGGAGTTTGCGATGTTCGGGGTTCTCGCCCTGCTCATCGTCATCGCCACGATCATCTATCCGGCGTTTTTGACGCCGGGGAATATCGGCATCATCCTGACCCAGATTGCGCCTCTGGGCATTGTCGCGGTCGGGATGACATTGGTGATCATCGCGGGCGGATTCGACCTGTCCGTCGGCGCTGTCTTCGCCTGCGCTGCCACGGTTTACACCGCTATGGCGGATAGCTGGACACCCGGTGGAGCGATGGTCGCTGCGCTCGGTTTGGCAACCGTCCTGGGTCTCGTCAACGGCCTCGTCGTCACCAAGTTGCGCGTGAACCCGTTCATCACCACCTTGGGCACGTCGTCGCTGTACTCCGGTGGTGTGCTCTTCCTGACCAACGCCGGTTCGTTCAGCAATACCGACGAATACTTCCAGGCGATCGGTCGTGGATCCATCGCCGGAATCCGGATCCCAGTGGTGCTGCTGATCCTCGCCTTCCTGGCGGGAACCATCATCCTCGACCGCACCAAGTTCGGGCGCGGAATCTTCGCGGTCGGTGGCAGCCGCGAAGCGGCCCGCCTCTCCGGAATCAGCGTCGACGTCGTCCAGGGATCGACCTATGTCATCAGCGGCTTCCTCGCGGGGTTGGCGGGCGTGATCACTGCAGGGCAGGTCGGCGCCGGACAAGGATCGATGGGTGCGACGATCGCACTCGACGCCATCGCCATCGTCGTGATCGGCGGAACATCCCTAAGGGGTGGCGAAGGCCGAATCTGGCGCACTGCAGTGGGTATGGCGATCATCGCGGTGCTGAACAACATCTTCATCAGCCTCGCCGTCGACAACAACATCCAGTTGGTCGCCAAAGGACTGATCGTCATTCTCGCCGTCGCCGCCGATCAACTCGTTCGCCGGTCGAAGCGATGACCTCAGACACCACGCTCGAATCCGAGAACCTTGTAGCGGACGGATTGTTCGCCCCCGTCACCGTCACCGTGGACGAATCCGGGATCTCGCACATCGACGCCCAGTCTCCCGACGACGTCTTCTTCGCACAGGGTTACATCGCCGCCCGCGACCGCCTGTTCCAATTGGACTGGTGGCGCAGAAAAGGACTCGGTCTTATCTCCGAGGTCCTGGGACCGCAGTTCGTCGAGCGTGATCGGGCCGCCCGCCTGTTTCTGTACCGCGGCGACCAGGTCCGCGACTGGGAGACCTATGCACCTGACGCTGAACTCGCGGTCCGCCGCTTCGTCGCCGGCATCAATGCCTTCATCGCGTCGACCGAAGCGAAGCCATCGTTACTTCCGCCGGAGTTCACCAAACTGGGATACACCCCGCCCCGGTGGGCTCCCGAGGACATCACCCGGATCCGAAGCCACGGACTGTTCGGGAACCTCGAGCAGGAGGTCGCGCGCGCCCAAACCCTGCACAAATTCGGACCACAGGTCGAGGACGTGCGGCGCCACCGCGAACCCGCTATCGATGTGACAATTCCGGAGGGCCTCGATCTGAGCCTGTTCGACGACGAGGTACTTCGCGTCTACCGCCTCGCGACCGGACCCCTGTCCACGACTCCCCTACCGGCGCAGGAACCCGACGGCAGCAACAACTGGGCCATCGCTGCCACCCGGACCGCAACCGGACGCCCGATCCTGGCCAGCGACCCGCACCGCGCCATCGGGCTGCCCTCGCTGCGCTATCTCGTGCACCTGCGCTGCCCCGAGTTCGACGTGATCGGCGCAGGAGAACCCGCCCTACCCGGGGTATCACTCGGACACAACGGCCACGTCGCGTTCGGACTGACCATCTTCCCGGTCGATCAAGAAGACCTCTACGTGTACGAACTCCACCCCGCCGATCCGTCGCTGTACCGATACCTCGACGGGTGGCGACGTATGGACACCATCACCGAGAGCATTCCGGTGGCCGGCGGACCCGATGCCGAGGTAACCCTCGCGCACACCGTTCACGGGCCGGTCATCCATGTCGACCACAACAGGCTTGCGGCGTTCGCTGTACGAGCGGCGTGGCTCGAGCCCGGGATGGCCCCGTATCTTGCCAGCTTGGCCTACCTGCGGGCACGCAACGGAGGCGACTTCGCCGACGCGTTGTCGCGCTGGCGCGCGCCTGGGGTCAATCACGTCTACGCCGATGTCGACGGCACCATCGGATGGAACGCACGCGCGCTGGTGCCCGTGCGGCCGAACTGGGATGGACTGCTCCCGGTACCAGGCGACGGACGATTCGAGTGGGACGGGTTTCAGCCTGCGGACGCGCTACCCTCCGTCGTCGATCCGCCCCGCGGGTGGGTTGCGAGCGCGAACGAGATGAACCTACCCGGAAGGGACGAATGGGATCCGATCCCCGTGTCCTACGAGTGGTACGCAAACTGCAGAGCCCAACGCATCGCCGAAGTCCTCGGTGATGACTCCGAGATGACCATCGCACGGTCGGCGGCACTGCAGAACGACTATCTGAGCATCCCGGCCCGCGAAGTCTGTGCACTCTTGACCAGAACACCGTCCGAGGATCCCGACATCGATCAAGCCATACGCTTACTCACCCAGTGGGACCACCGCATGTCTGCAACCTCGGGTGCAGCCGCTCTATTCGAGACCTGGTTCAGGGGTGAACTCCGCACCGAACTCTACGACCGATTCCTTCAGAACACGGTCGACGCAGACCAGACAGACGACGCGCTGGCCGCGACGCTGCCCGACGAAACCATGGCCGGCGACCCCGCCATCGACCTGCTGTTGCTCCAGCAAGAGCAGGCGCGCGATCCCGAACAACTCCAGACGGTGCTGCGCCGAACATTGGTGAACGCCTTCCGACGGTTGAAAGAAACGCTCGGTGAGGACCACTCGACCTGGACGTGGGGGCGGCTACACCGGACTGTATTCCGGCATCCTCTGCACTCGGTGCTGGACGACCCTTCCGACCACTGGATGACACTTGGGCCCTATCCCAAACACGGCAGCCCGGATACGGTCGGCGTCGCCTCCTACGACCCGCAAACAGGCTTTCAGACCGCGGGCGCAACATTTCGGATGGTCATCGACGTCGGCAACTGGGATGCATCCCTCGCGATCAACGCGCCAGGCCAGTCCGGGGACCCCCGCGACGCGGCATACCAGGACCTGATCGACGACTGGCTGACCGACGCCTACTTTCCGCTCAACTACTCCGCGCACGCTATCGACCAGAACGCGCGCAGTACATTCCACCTTCGACCAGGGAGCCCCACATGACGGCACGCCTACAAGATCTCGTCTGTCTCGTCTCCGGCAGCCACCAAGGTATCGGCGCTGCGATCGTCGAGGCATACCGCGCCGAAGGCGCCGTTGTCGTCTCCGCGGACTGGAAGAACGACGACGCCACGGTCGACGATCGCTATTGGACCCGGCGACTCGACGTCACTCGCAAATCCGAGTGGCAATCGCTCACCAGCGAGATCACTGCATCATTCGGACGCATCGACGTGCTGATCAACAACGCCGGAACCACCGGATGGGCGTCGATCCACGATGTCGACGACACCGAGTGGGATCGCATCATCGACGTCAACCAACGCGGCACGCACTACGGAATGGCATCCGTGGCCGAGGGCATGATCTCCCGCAGGCAAGGCTCCATCATCAACATCTCCTCGATCTTCGGCTCACGTGCTGTGGCAAACCTTGCCGCCTACCACGCCAGTAAGGCCGCCGTACTGGGAATGACCCGCAACGCGTCTATCACATACGCGCCGCACGCCGTACGCGCCAACGCGATCCTCCCTGGGTGGATTGCAACACCCATGACCGCAGGTCAGGACGACGAACTCAATCAAGAGTTCATCGGGAGAACGCCCATGAAGCGGGGCGGTACCCCGAACGAGATCGCTACCGCAGCCGTCTTCCTCGGGTCCAACGAATCCTCGTTTGTCACAGGTGCCGAGCTGCCGGTCGATGGAGGTTATCTCGCGCTATGACCAAGAACTCAGCGAAAGGTCTCCGATGAACTTGAATCAGCAGGTGGTCATCATCACCGGCGCCGCCACCGGGCAAGGCCTCGAAACCGCGCGGCTACTGTCGGAGCGGGAAGCACGTGTCGTGCTGGCCGACATCGACCCGACAGTCACCGAGGTGGCGGAAGCCATCGGGCCGGATGCGCTCGGAGTGGTACATGACGTCACGGACGAGAAATCCTGGGAGAGACTTGTCGAGGCCACTCTTGGCCAATTCGGCGGCGTACATGGTCTCGTGAACAACGCTGGGGTTTACCGTCGATCTCCATTGTCAGAATCTGCGTTGGAGGAAGAGCGCCTGCTGCACTCGGTCAATCAACTCGGCCCGCTCCTCGGTGTACTGGCCGTGAGCAAGGTGATGACAAACGGCGGATCGATCATCAACGTCTCGTCCACCGCGGGATGCACCGGAGCGGTCGGCATCTCGTCCTACACCATGACGAAGTGGGCGGTACGAGGACTCACTCGCTCTGCCGCAGCAGAATTGGCCCCGAAACGCATCCGAGTCAACTGCGTGATACCCGGACTCATCGACACGGCCATGGCCGTGCACAACGGAGAAACGGTCAATAACAAAATTGTCGCCTCCACCTTGCTGGGAAGAATGGGACAGCCAGGTGAGGTCGCCTCAGTCAACGCGTTCCTTCTCAGCGACGAGGCGTCCTACATCACCGGTACCGACATCGTGGTGGATGGCGGACTCTTGGCGACGCACTAGCGCGCAACTACCGCACCAACCACGTCGGCGTTCGTCGACAAGTCGCGGTTCGCATCGGGCTGTGGCGTCGACGATCCTCGCCGCGATCAGCGCGGCCGAAGTATCTATTAATAGCAGCCGATGAACACGGTTGACTTTGCTCAGCAACATCCCACTTTCGTGAATCACACTTTCTCCCTAAATTTTTCACCTCCAGTTTCATTCCTGACTATGCGTTGCTCGCCGAGTTCGCGACCAGCCTTAGTCTGCACTGGACTGGTCGAGCAGCGACAGCAGATCGGCGAGGAGTTGTCGGCTTCGTCTGAGATTCCGCCGAGGATGTCGGTGAGGTCTTCGAGCGTGTAATGGGCTGTTTGGCGCGAGTGGATGCCGTGATTCGCAGTAGTCCTGATCCAACGCAATTGACCGGCATCCAGGTGAGGTGTGGGGTCCGGTCGCGCCGAGGTTGGGCGTGCCCTGGCCGGTAGCCGAGTATGGGTGGATGCCTGTCCGGTGAGGTGGGCGCGGACAACCGTCGCGACAGATTGGCCGATCAACGGGGTCGAATAGAGAACCGGCTCGGCTGCCCGGGCGCTGACCGAAACTCCTCGGGCAGCAGCTGCTGCAGTGAGCCGTCGGTGGCGGCCGCCCGCGAGGAGCCGGAGTGTGAACTCGTCCGCTTCCAGATGCCACGCCTGCCGGTGCTCCCCACCAGATGGGCCTGGGCGGTGGATCTGCCGGCGCAGGGGCCGGCCATGAGAATCGCCACCCGGTCACGGCGGACCTGAGTGCGCGAGCCACGCCCCGTCCGCGAGGATCCGCTCATGCAGCCGCAACCGTGCCCGGGTGGGGGATCGGTTCGCCGTCGATACGGCGGAACTACCGGCAGTCATTGATCGAGGTGTGCGGGGCATCGATCGTCAGCGAGCCACCCGGGGTGGACAGCGAGGAGAGGAAGGCACGGCGATCCTCCAATTCACGGGTCGGCACAGGTCAGTCGGCCAGTGCCTCGAGGATCAGGTCGTAGTCCTCACCGGTGAGGAACCCATGAGTCAACGCGCGGCCCACCTGGTGGTTGAAGCCGCCCTCGGCGTGGGGGCGGACGTCGTCGACATCGGGGTAGCCGCTCGGCGCCATCGGCTTGTCGTACTTCCATCAGATCAGCTCGGCGCGCATCGTCTCCGGATCGATCTCGCCGGCCGCGCACCGTGCGGCGACCTCGTAGGCCGTGCCGCCGTGGGTGCCCGGACGGACATCCGGCGCCTCGACGCGGGCCCGCTGCAGCATCTGGCTGATCGGCGGCTGACTGACGCCGTTGACCTCCGCCAACCGCTTCTGGGTGACCCACCCTCGTACAGTTGCCGCAGGTTGTGGAGGAAACCGATATGCGCGACCACCTCACGCGGCGCGCGGACGGCGATCGTCAGTACCGCCGATTCGCCAGCACCGGCAAGGTCGTGCGAACCTGTGCGATGAGGTCCGTGTCGATGTCGACGGTGAGGATTCCCGGGCTGGAATCGAGTTGTCCCAGAACGGCTCCCGTGGGCGAAGCCACGATGCTGTGGCCGACGCCCAGTGGCGCCGTGCCGTGGGTGGTCTCCCCGGAGGCGGCCGGGTCGGCCTGGTCGCAGGCTGCGACGAAGGTGGTCGAGTCGAGTGCGCGCGCCCGAGCGAGGAGTGTCCATTGGTCGACCTTGCCGGGTCCGGCGCCCCAGGACGCGGCGATCACGGTCAGGGCCGCGCCGCGATCGGCAAGCGTCTGGAACAGTCCCGGAAAGCGGATGTCGTAACAGGTGGCGAGGCCGATACCGACTCCCTCGACGGTGACCACCAGCGGCTCGGTTCCCGGTGCCACGGTGTCCGACTCGGCGAAGCCGAAGGCGTCGAAGAGGTGGATCTTGTCGTAGTGGGTGTCGACACCACCACCGGTGACGAGGAGTGTGTTGCGTACCCTGCCGTTGTCGGCGGGTGTGAACATTCCGGCGACGACGGTAATGCCGGCTCGGGCGGCGCATCCGCGGACGGCGTCGGCCCACCGGCCGTCGAGTGGCTGTGCGACGTGGGCGAGCGGTCCACCGAAGCGTTGCATGGTCGCCTCGGGGAACACCACCAACCGGGACCCCGCCTCCGTGGCCGCCGTCACCTGCTTGTCCACCGTCGCCAGGTTGGCCGCGGGGTCCGTCGAGCTGGTGATCTGGGCGAGACTGATACGTAGCGTCACTATTGCTCCTCATTGCGCTGATTCTGGTGTATACATATTGTATGCAGGAAATGGGTGGGATCGAGGGTTCGGCGACCGAGTTGTCGGGTCGCGAAAAGGCCTATCTGTACGTCAGGGACCAGGTGCTGACGGCGCCGGCGGCATCGGGTTCGTTCCTCAGTGAGCAGGATCTCGCGACGCGGATCGGGGTGTCCCGCACTCCCGTCCGGGAGGCGTTGCTGATGCTTCAGGCGGAGGGCCTCGTCGAGATGGTGCCCAAGCGCGGGGTGCACGTCCCGGCGATGTCGGGCCGGCAGATCGCGGAGTTGATGGAGTTGCGCGGTGTTCTCGAACGTCACGCCGCCAGCCGGGCGCTGGGGGCGGGGCGGGTGCCGATCGAGGCGATGCGTTCCGCGCTGGCCGAGCAGGAACAGGTCGCGGACGATCCGAGTGCCGAGGCGGCCCGCGCCTTCATCGACTGGGACGGGCGTTTCCATCAGTTCCTCATCGATTCGGCCGGCAGCGAGCTGCTCTCGCGTACCTACGCCGGGTTGCGCGCGCGCCAGCTCCGCGTCGGTATGACGGCCCTCTTCAGCGCGTCCGACCGGCAGCACAAGGTGTGTGCCGAGCACCAGGCCATCATCGACGCGCTCGAAGTCGGCGACGAGGGCCTGGTGCACGAGAAGATCAACGACCATCTCGAGGTTACCCTTCAGATTCTCTTGCGTGCCTAGCGTTCTCGATCGCCAGCAACACATAGTGCTCGTCCTCGGTGGGATCGGGATTACGTCCCAATGCGAGGCCGACCAGGGTCACTGCGCCGACGATCAGCACGTAGACGGCGATCGGCACCCAGCTGTCGGTCTCGCTCAGCAGGTAGGTGAAGATCAGCGGCGCCATGGCGCCGCCGAAGACGCCGGCGATCGTGTAGGCCAGTGAGCTACCGGTCGAGCGCAGCGCGACGGTGAACTGTTCCGTCACGAACGCCGCCTGCGGCCCGTACATGAACGAGTGGAACGCCAACCCGACAACCACCCCCACGATGAGCAGCGGAAACGAGCCACCGCCGATGACGACGAAGAAGATGGCGCTCCAGGCGACACCACCGACGGCGGCGACGGCATAGACCAGGCGCCGGTTGATGCGATCCGAGATGGCCCCGGCAAGGGGAATCAGGCCGAGCTGGAATGCGGAACCGATCAGGATCGCGGTCAGTACCTCGCCGCGATCGAAGCCGAGTTTCCGGGTGCCGTAGGTGATCGCGAAGACCGTGAACAGCGCGTAGATCACGTCCGGCGCGATGCGCGACAAGATCGCAGCAACCAGCGGACGGGTCTGCGTCGTGAACACCTCCCGGATGGGGGCCTCGGCGCGGTCGCCGGATTCCTGCAGCGCCTTGAAGACGGGGGTGTCTTCGAGCTTGAGTCGAATCCACAGACCGAAGCCGACCAACAGGGCGGACAGGAGGAAGGCGATACGCCATCCCCAGGACTCGAACTGGGCCTCGGTCATGGAGACGGTGAGTACGGCAAGTGCGCCGTTGGCCATCAGATTTCCTGCGGGAGGGCCGATTTGAGCTGCCGATGACCAGAAGCCGCGTTGGCGGGGGTTTCCGTACTCACTCGACAGCAGGACGGCGCCACCCCACTCGCCGCCGACCGCCACGCCCTGGGCGAATCGCAAAATCACCAGAATGATCGGAGCCGCGACCCCGATCCGGTCATAGCCCGGAAGCAAACCGATCGCGAAGGTCGTCACCCCGATCAGCAGCAGGGTGATCACGAGCAGTTGCTTGCGCCCGATCACATCCCCGAGGCGTCCGAAGACGAAACCTCCGATCGGTCTCGCCACGTAGCCGACCGCGTAGGTGGAGAACGCGAGCAAGGTCCCCGTCAGCGGATCGCTGCCCGGGAAGAAGATCTGCGGAAAGATCAACGCGGCCGCGGCCGAGTAGACCGCGAAGTCGTACCACTCCAGCGCGGTACCCGTGAGACTGGCGGCGAACGCCTTCGCGAGACCCTTCTTGTCGACGGGGGCGGACCTGTCGGCATCGACGGAGGTGGACTCTCCGATCATGGCAACTCCTTGTGGGTTGAATTCTTATGTCTCGCACGGCCCGGCACGGGCTGTGGTTCAGCTCACCGAGGCCGTTGTACTAGTCACATACTTGCTGTATACAAGAGGCATGCGCAAGCCCTTGGCGCAGAAAAAACAAAAAAGTAACAATCCGCCCTGGTCCCGACCGGGAACCAGAGGCCCGGAGTCAGGAGCCTCAACCCCATGTCGCAACTCACGTTCACCCTGCCCGACGGCACCGTCGACACCGTCGAGGTCACGACCCTCCTCAACGCCGGTTACGCCGGCCGAAACCAGGAAGAAGTCGCGTCACACATCGCTGAACTCGCCGAACTGGGTGTACCGGCACCCACGACCATCCCCGCGATGTACCCCATCTCCCCCTACCTCGCGCAGCAGACGACCGAGGTCTTCGTGCAACACGACCGGACCTCGGGCGAAGCCGAGTGGGCCCTGGTGATCACCGACGACGATGTCCTGCTGACCGTTGCCTGCGACCACACCGACCGTGACCTCGAGGTGCACAGCGTGGCGTGGAGCAAGAACGCCGCACCCGATATTCTCGGCACCCGCGCATGGCGGCTGTCCGAGATCGCCGATCGCCTCGATGACATCACCCTGACGGCATGGGTCGGTCACGGTGACGGCGAACCGTCCACCCTGATCCAGACCGGGACACTCGCCGATCTCCTCGCACCGAAATACTGGCTCGACGTCCTCCGGGAGCAGGGGTTGCACAAAGCGGGAACCGTGCTGATATCGGGCACGATCTCCATGCGCCACGGGGTCAACCAGTTCGCCGACACCTGGAAGGTCGCACTGCGCGATCCCGCCACAGCCGACGAATTGACCTGCAGCTACCGAACCGTGCGGATGCCGCAGCCGATCGGCTGATTCCCGCTCGCCCGCAACGATCAATACTGCCGGCCCGGCCAGACAACCGCCCAGCACAACCCGCCTCGAAGGTACTTCTTTGACGCGGCCTGGCCGCCGACCTCTACCTCACGTGCCGCTCCGCCCCGAATCGGCACCGGGGCTGCCGCGACCTCGGTGCCGCCATCTGCCGGCACGGGCCGGATCAGGGGCCGAGCGCGGCGTTATGCGGGGTGAGAATCGCACCCAACAGGTAGTGCCCGTCGGCGGAGTCGAGCGCGATCACGCCTCCGACGGCGGTGACGGCCGGGTGGGTATGTGCGGCAGGAGCATCGGCCAGCATCCAGGCGAGAGTGTTCTCGTCGTGCCGCGGCCGGTATTGCACGCCATCGACATCGGGGTTCGCGGCGAGGATCGCGGCGACCCACCGGCGGGTGTGCAGATACCCGGAGGGGTCGCACTTGGACAACCAGGCGCCGGCGTTGATCCGGGACGCCCCGGTCCCGGTGAGATCCACGACCCGCACCGTGCGGGTGGTCCGCAGTTCACTCAGGACCCGGCCGGCGATCGTCGCCCGCGGGATCAGCCGCGGGGACTGGTCGACCGGCAGGTTGCGGCAAAGCGTCTCGGCGACCGCCGCGGCCGGACTGTCCCCGACGTACAGGTAGCCGTAGGAGCCGTCGAGACTGTCGAACCGGCCCCCGACCCGGGCCCTCGGCCGGGCGGTCGGGTTCAACTCCGCGGCGCCGCGGGTGGCGCTGTGGATGCGCCACAGCGAGGTATCGGCGGGGATGGTGGTGATCAGGGCAGCAGGCAACGGGGTGGGTGGATTCGGGTAGGTCACGCGGGGTCAGTCCTGCGTCAGGTCGTCGGCCATGTCCCGCAGATCCTGCTCGTGCCCGCCCGCGGCGGCCAGCGCGGCCGGGGATCGTGGGTCGTCGGCGAAGTCGGTCGGGCTGAGCCACCAGGACGCCACACCCCACGGGTCGTCCTTCGCGCCGAGGGCCCGGTTGATCTCGGCGACGATCGGGCGGACCTGCCGGCGTTCGGCGTCGAACTGGAACGCGGGGTACAGCTTGTGACCCGATACCGGCAGCGCGATCACCGTGCCGGCCGCGGACAGGCGGCTGGCGGTGTTGCGGCTGGTGGCCGCCTTCCCCAGGACACGGCTGACGGCGGTGGAGTCGAGCATCTCGTGCTGGTCGACGATCGAGTTCAGCACGGACGCGACGATTCGCGTGCGGGCCACCGCCGCGGCGGCCGGGTTGGCGACCGCACGCTCCTGCTGACGTGCCAGCGCGGGGCTCATCGACAGCAACGCCGTCACGTCGTCGCGGACCGGGCGCAGGGCCGGCCGTCGGGAGAACTCCTCGACCAGCAGCTCGACGAGGTCCGGGTCCGACAGGGCATGGATCGAGTCGCGGGCCCGATCTCGGTCGACGAGCATGTCCACCACCTCCGCTTGTGCCAATAGTGTACCGCGTACCATCCGTGTCACGATAGACGGGTGCGGACGGACTCAACACGGGTGACCTCTCGCCGATGCTTCGCCAGCCCATCAACCGGTCCGCAACATGGGCCCGACGGCCGCAATTGACATGGATCGGCATTCGCTCACCGACGTCGTGGGCCCGCCTCGCCCACAGGCAACACAGAGCCCTTCGCTCGACAATCGAGCCGGCACCGTCCACCCTTCGGGCCTGGGCGAATGTCCCCAGCCAATGAGTAGGCGGTCGACGCACCTACGCAGCGGGCGGCGACGTCATGAAATTACTTAGCAAAAAGAGTTAGCACTCACACGACGCGAGTGCTAAATCCGTGTGGGGTCTACGTCACAAGCGGGAGACCCTCGGCCGAGTCGCAACCATCGACCACCGAAACGGCTTCGACTACACCGTTCCCGTTGCGCCCGCACAGTTCTAGGACGCTTCCGGTCTCGTCAAGGCCTATTTGCCCAGTCGACCCGACTCGTCAACCGTGAGAAGGAGGACCATGACCGCCGCCGTCCCCGACAGCCCCGGTGCCGACCACCGCATGTGTTCCTCCCTCGACGACAACGGGATACGGAAACAGCATGGTTCGCGGTTGCCCGCCGTGTCGATCGCCCTCGGGGCGCTGTCCGTGGCGGCGTTCTGGCTGGTCGGGCTCGGCTTTATCCTGGGAGTGGCCGCGGTGGTCTGCGGCGCCGTCGCCACGTCGCGGTCCGCGGTAGCGGACGACGAGGCGGCATCGTTGCGGGCCCTATTGGGCGTCGTTGCCGGCGCCGCGGGTATCACCGTCTCCGCGATCGCCCTGTTCCCCATGCTGGCGCACCTGTGATCCGCGAACACGACGGCTTCATCCTTGGTCGCCATCCGGGCCGACCCGCACCACCCCGGCACCACCGCCCTCGGCTCACAGGGTGGCTCATCGTGACCACGCTCTCATGCACCGCGCGGGCAGAAATCACGTCGGATCCCATGGTGATCGTTCGAGACTGTTGAGCTCATCGAGAACCTCCGTCGACCGCGGTGGTCGGGTTACCGATATCTTTGCCCTCCGAAGCGCGGATCCGGTTGCGTACGCGGGAGAGCATGGCGAGTTCACGCTCGAGGTCTGCTGCGGTTCGGTTGCCCACGACCCCATCCTGCCCTGAGCGGCGGCGATCGCGGCGCTCGTCGGATTCGCGAAATGTTCTGACAGTGCAGAATTCACGGCCATTACCCAATGTCATCGCCTGCGAAAAGTTCGGTCGGACGGCGACCGGTTTCGGAGCCGAATCCGGCTCGCCGATTCAACCGACAAGGATACAGATCCCCTGCACGGTTGCGTCCGAGGCCTCGACGGCTTCTCGACGAAGACGTTGTCGCAGTGCGCCACTTCGCCGGAGCATCCCCATCCGCCGCGCGGGTGGTGTCCCGTACCACCGCGAATGCCTTCGACCTGAGCCGCCCGGCGGCCGCGGCTTCCAGTAGACCAGGCAAGCTTCGCCGTCGGCACCCGCCCCGGGCAAGCCATCATGACCGGCCGCGCCGACGAGCTGATCGAGAAGGTCGCCCTCGCCCACGAAGTGCTGGGCATCGACCGATTCTTCGGGCAGGCAGATTGGGGCGGAATGCCCCGCACTCTCGTCGAGGAATCGATCGCCCGCCTCGCGACCGAGATCGCACCCCGCCATCCGAAACGCAATGAAACTGAACAGAAAAGCGCAACACGATGAACGTCACCGTATTCGGCGCAACCGGACAACTGGTGGTGCAGGACCTGCAGAGCGCGCGACGATGGTCACTGCGCACTGAAGAGTATGCGGTGGATTTCCTCGCCGGTCTTACTGTCAGGATTGGCGGCGGCGGTGACGGAACCGGCCGGTACTCCGTCCAGCCTGGTTTTCGGCTGGCCGACCTCCGCTTGTGGGTCGAAGAATAGCCGGTCGTCTACCTCGTGCCTACTGTTCACAGTGCTCCTTAGCTTTGTCGTCATTGCCTGTGGCACGCGGCCACACCCACGATTCACGCCGGTTTCCCCGGGTCCTGCCGCTATAGAGTCCGCGCGAGGCAAGTCGATGGTCCATTCCGAGGACACCTTGTGCGCTGCTCAGATACTCCAACACCGATACGAGCGCCCGGTGTTCCGGGATCGCCGACCGCCGGGGTGAAGAAACCGACCGGCGTGTACTCCACTGTACGACTCCGGCGAAAAAGACTCGCGCCCAGCACCGGTGAGCGATGACCGAAAGCCCCGGTTCTTCACACATCCATCCAACAATTTGGACCGTACGTCGGCCGACCGACGCGACTGTCCACAGACATGCGACACGTGCTCGGCATGGCAGTCGGGTAGAGCATGCATCGCATGCGATGCATGCTCTACGACGTCGCACCACAAGGACATGATTCATCACGCGCCGTAAGGGCGAAATCGGAAATTCAATTATTCTGCTCAGCAACGTCTTTCACCTCTTGCGATGGAACTGTGCAACTAAGCCGTGATCCCCGCTGTCGGTCATCGCTGCATTTCACGATCGGCCGGATGGTACTCGAAGAGAATTTTGTGGTGCACATCCGCACCGGTCTCAGCTGATCTGCGGATTCGTGTCGAATCGGCGAGCGGCGGCGGCAAGCGTGAACTGCCATATGACCACCGATCGGCATGGCCCGGAGCACACTGCGTTCGGCCGACGGCACCGAGCGTGGGACCGCTGCGGGTATTCGCCGACGGTCGTGGAGACGGCACGTCCGGGTCAGGGATCGGTCGCACGGAGGAACCCATGCGAGCCGCATATGCTCCTGCCGTTGTGAGGGTCTCGGCCGTGGCAGATCGCACGCCCGGCAGGAGCGGCGACGGTTGCCGTGACCGGGCACGTAGTTGTCACAGCCAGGCGAGTGCGGCGACGACGAGGGCCTCGGTGCCGGTGTCGAGGGTGGGTTGGATCACCGGGGCGAAGGTCGCCGAATGGTTGACCGGAACGTCCTGCGACACGCGTCCGGCCTGCTCGGCGGTGCGGTAGGTGTCGGGGTCGATGCCGCCGACACCCCAATACGTGTACGGCACACCGAGGGCGGTGGGAATGTCACTGAAGTCCTCGCTCGCGGTCTGCTGCGGCATCGCGGTGCTGCGGTCGCCGAAGTGCGCGCCGAACGCGTCCGCGACGCGGGCGGTGGTGTCGGGGTCGTTGATGGTCACCGGGAACCGGTCGAACAACTCGAACTCCGGGTCTTTCGGTGACCGCGAGGCGTGGCATTCGGCGACCACGATCCGGCGGATGGCGCCCAAGATCGCGGTGCGGGTTGCGTCACCGTAGGTCCTGACGTTGAGCTGGATGACCGCATGGTCGGCGATGACGTTGCTCTTGGTTCCGGCGGCGATGCTGCCGACGGTGAGCACCGCCGCCTCCCCCGGCGCGGTCTCCCGCGAGATGACGGTCTGCAACCGGATCACGATCATCGCGGCCAGCACCACCGGGTCGACCGTGGCCTGCGGCATGGAGCCGTGCCCGCCGCGGCCGTGGACGGTGATCCGCATGCTGTCGGCCGCGGACAGCACCGGCCCCGGATGGGTGCCGACGACCCCGGCCGGGGCGGGCAGCACGTGCTGGGCCAGCGCGACATCGACCTTCGGGAGCAGCTCACCCAGACGGTCGTCGATCATCGTCCGGGCGCCGTCGCCCACCTCCTCGGCCGGTTGGAACAGGGTGATCAGGGTGCCGCTCCAGTGCTCGGCGGCGTCGGCGAGCAGCTGCGCGGCGCCGAGCAGGCAGGCGACGTGCACGTCGTGGCCGCAGGCGTGCATCACCGGCACCTCGTTCCCGGCCGCATCGGCCACCGTTACGGTGCTGGCGTAGGACAGACCGGTCGCCTCCCGGATGGGCAGAGCGTCCATGTCCGCCCGCAGCAGCACGGCCGGGCCGTCCCCGTTGGCCAGCACCCCGACCACGCCGGTGCCGCCGACACCCTCATGCACCGAAAACCCGGCGGCGCGGAGCCGCCCCGCGACGAGGCCGGCGGTGCGGCGCTCCTGGTGCGAGAGTTCCGGATGCTGGTGCAGGTCCCGGTAGAGCTCCTCCTGCCAACCCCGGATGCCGGCCAGTCCGGTCAGCACGGTCACGCCGCGTGAGGTCGTTGCCATCACTCCTCCTTCCGTCGGCGACGCCGGAAACGGTCGGGCCGCCGCCGCCACGCGATCTGTTCCGGCAGGATCCAGTCCCACCAGCGCGCGAACACACATAGCACCGCACGCCCCGGACGCCGTTGCGACGACCAGCCCTGCCTGCGGATACCCGGAATCCCATGCGGGCACCAGTGTGCCACTGGTATCAGCGCGCACGTCGCAAACCGGATGGTGAGTATCGCCGGCATCCGGCTCCCATCACATGCGACACCCCCACCGACCGCGGCCACCGCGCCCAACACAGCATTACCGGCAGTCAGCCCAACGCTTTTCGTGCCCGCTCCTCGCGTCGGAGCCCCTGCCCCGGGTGGGCATGCGAAATCGCTGGGAGGACTGTCCACCAGCTCAATCACGGGCCTCGAGGATCGCGGCCTGAAACCGGGCCGAGCGGGGTGGGCAACTATCGGTCTCCGGCCGGATCGTCCGATCCGTCAGGTCGGCGGTGTCCGGGCGGGCGCGGTGCATGCAGGTCGAAGCGCACACCGAGCATCCGAATGACGAAGCACACCGCCGCCGCACCCAGTGCCGTGACCAGGCCGTCGTGACCGACACTGTGCGCAGCGGCGATCCCGGCCGCCCCGGTCAAGGCCGGAATCGCATAGAGCTCGCTCCGCAGCACCGTCGGGATCCGTCCGATCATCATGTCGCGGATAGTCCCACCGCCGACGCCCGTGATCGCGCCGACGATGACCGCCTGCACCACCCCGAAACCGAGTTCCAGCGCCTTGTGCGCCCCGAGGACCGCGAACACACTCAAACCGACGGCATCCAGCACGGTAATCGGCATCGCCAACCGCTCCAACCGAAAACTGAGACCGAACGCGATCAACGCCCCGGCCGCGGCCACGGCCAGATACCGCAGATCGATAAACGTTGCCGGCGGAAGGGCATCGAGCAACAAATCGCGCACCGTGCCACCACCGAGGGCAGTGACCATGCCGAGCGTGATCACGCCAACGATATCGAGCCGGGCGGCGCGCACCGCGGTCAACGCACCATTCAATGCGAACGCGAACGTTCCCGCCAGATCCAGCACGAACAACAGCGGCGGTTCGGTTGCCATGGCTAAATGTCTACCGCATCCAGTGCACGCTCCACCCCCTCATCGACGATGGCACCCGATGGACGTTCGCCGCCGGGGTGGCGCTCGGCTTCCCGCCGGCCGAACCCGATTGTCGGACTGGTCATCACCGTGGTGATCCTGGCGGACCACCATGCGGGATGTGTTTCGCCGGTTGACGGACGAGGTCGATCCCCACTCGTCGACGCCGCCGAAGGATCGCTGTCCGCCGAAGCCGGGGTGCGGAGCGTGCGTGTGTGCGGATGCGATGGATCGGACACCGCCTGCACGCGGACGTCGAACTCGATACGGGCCTCGCCGAGGCGCACCGGGTTGGCGCACGAGGTCGCATACTCCCTCACCCCCGCGGTGCCGAAATTGTCCACCGCACTCGTCCAAGCCAGCACACCAGTCCGTCTCCGCCTGCACCGTCCCTCTGCAGAACGCTCCGTCGCCCGCAACATCCCCGCTGCGCACGTGTGACTGTGCCCGGATGGTGGACCTTGGGTTCGTGCGGTGATCGCAACACCACTGATCAAAGGGTGTTGCACATGGCGAAATATTCTCATCGGATGGTTCCGGAGATCTTTCAGACGTTCTGGTCGGGGATGGCGGCGGGTGAGTTCATCACGGGCGCGGCCGAGGCGGCCGGCTCGTATCGCAAACAGGGTGCTCGGTGGCTTGCGGCATGCGGTGGGGTGCGTCCCCGGCGTGGCCGCAACCTCAAGGGCCGATGTTTGACGTTCGCGGAACGGGAAGAGATCGCCATCGGCATCGCCGCAGGTCACACGCTTCGTGACATCGCAAAAACCCTGAACCGGAGTCCGTCGACAATCTCACGCGAGATCGCCCGCAATCGTGAACCGTCCGGGCGGTACCGAGCCAGATCGGCTCACGCAGCCGCCTACCATCGGGCCTCGCGGCCCAAACCGTCCAAGCTCGCCACCAATCCGTCGCTGCGCGAGACGGTCGAGAAATCCCTGACAGAGCGCCATTCACCCGAGCAGATCGCGGGCCGCCTCCGACTCGATTTCCCCGACGATCCACAGATGCGGGTGAGCACCGAGACCATCTACCAATCGCTCTACCAACCCTCCCGCGGCGGACTCGAACACACCCTCACCCGATCGTTGCGGACCGGACGTGGGCTGCGCCGACCCAGTCGGAAGGCCGGCCAGCGCAAGAATCGGATCCCCGACATGGCCAATATTGCGGACCGCCCCAAAGACGTGAAAGACCGTGCAGTACCGGGACATTGGGAGGGTGACCTCATTGTCGGCAAACGGAATCTGAGCGCGATCGGCACACTCGTCGAACGTTCGACCGGCACCGTCATGCTCGTTCATCTGCCCGATGGATACAAGCCCGAGCAGACCGCGCCCGCGTTGACCGAACAGCTCGAGACGCTGCCCACGAGCCTGCGCCAGACCCTGACGTGGGACCAGGGTTCGGAGATGCGGGACTGGAAGAGCGTCAGCGCGGCCACCGGGATCGACATCTACTTCTGTGATCCACACGCACCCTGGCAGCGCGGGACCAACGAGAATACGAACGGCATTCTCCGTCAGTACTTCCCCAAATGTTCGGACCTGAGTGTGCACTCGAAAGCAGACCTGGAGTGGGTCTCACGGCAACTCAATGAGCGCCCCCGGAAACGGCTAGAATTTCGCACACCCATCGAAGAGATGGAACGACTGCTGTTGCGATGACAGCCAGAATCCGCCGGACGTTTACCGTGACTCGGGATGGTCGCCGATCGCGTGAGAAATGCGCTCTGTCTCACAGACGGTTCGCCATCCACATCCGATCGGACAGCCTGGGCTAGCGCGGGTGCGTTGACAGTGCTTCGCCGGCAGGCCTACGTTCATATGACAGCCAGCTTCTTCGCCCAGTTCAGGGGGTAATTCTGATGCTGCGAAGCGTCGGTGCATGTGTCGCCGCTGCAGGCGTGCTCGTCCTGGGCGGCTGCTCGGACTCGTCGACGTCGAATAGTCCGGCGTCATCGTCGGCTCCGAGCGAATCGGCCTCGGGACATGCCCTGCCGGCGATCACGCTCGCGACCATGCCGACCGGGACCGCCACCTTGAGTTGGGACCCGAACACGCGGCTGATCACCGCGACGGTCGACATGTACGGCTTCACTCCGAGCAGCAGCCACGCCATGCATATCCACCCGGGGACCTGCACCGACCAGAGCCAACCGCCGTCGGTGCCCTTTCCCGACCTCGTCGCGGACGCCAGCGGGGTGGTCAAGCAAAGCGTGGTGAGCGCCGCGGTCCCGGACGGGATCCCGACCGGGGCGTACCTGAACATTCACCTCGCCCCGATGGCGGAGCTCGGAGCACCCACCGATGTGAGTTTCACACCCATTGCGTGCGCGGACATCCCCGCGGGCACCCCGACGGCGGGTCCGGTGACGCTGAACGCTCAGGCCCCGGCGCGGCAGGACCGTACCCCGCAGGGCACGGCCACCCTGACCTACGACAGCACCCAGCACACTCTCGGCGTCGAGGTGAAAGCCACCGGGCTACAACCTGATAGCGGACATGCCGTGCACGTGCACTCCGGCTCGTGCGCCGCACAGGGGGACGTCGTCTATCCGGTGCCGGACCTGCAGGCCGACGGTGCAGGTGAGGCAACCACCACGACCACCATCGACAACGTCGGCACCCCTCCGCCCGCCACAGGCTGGTACGTGAACGTGCACATGGGACCGATGAGTCAGATCCTCAACGGCAGCACCCCAACCCTACTGTTCGCCCCGATCCTCTGCGGGGACGTCACGGAATAGGTGCGCGAACGCGGCCAGCCGAGCACGAAGGATGCGAGCGGACGAATCGGGTCCGACTCCCAACACTTATCGAATTATCGCGCCCATACCCGTCCCGAACATTGCCGTTCCTTCCACACCACACGAGCCCATCACGGGTGCCGCGCATTAATCACCGGCCGACCGGATCCACGGGCAAACCAATCCACGGTCGGCTCTATCGCCGAACTGCCACCTGATGTTTCACTCCGCAACCACCGGCACCGGCGGAGGACCCCACGTCATCTCAGCCCTACACGTCGGGCATCGGGAACTTCCACACGGCCACGACCATCACACCCACGACCAATCCGGCACAAAGAATAGCGCCAACCACGTTGACACGCAACGCATTCAGCCGATTGGCGCCCAGGTTCTCGGTGATCCGTGCCATCACAACTCTTCCTTCACGTGCAGGGGTTTCGACTGCCACGTCGATGACGGTGCACCACATACAGTGGACCGATTTCGGCACCTGCACATCGGCCGAAAAACCGACACCCATACCCGTATCTGGTCTGGTCTGGAGGTTTGGGTCGACTCAGGGTTGCAACCAAACATCCCCGAGCGCCAGGCTTCTCCCGCAAAGATTCGCCGTGTTCTACGTCACACCGGCGGTGTCTGAACTACGCCACCCAAGCATTTCGCTGCCCCAGCACAGATCAGGCGGGGGCCACCGGCCGGCCACAAGCGGGGACCGACGGGCCGTTGACCGTCAGCGACAACGGTAGGCGAGCAACTGTCCCCACAACCCTCGGTTGCGCGGACAACTCCGAAGCCTTCCAGACCCTCTACTGCACAGTAGAATCGGCTAACACCGCAGGATCCTCACCCGATCAATCGATGCCGAAGTCCGCGGACGCTGCTGTGGCGAAGCAGAACACACCGGTCCGGCACCGCAGACACACCGTTTGCTGACACGCGTCGATCGCGACTGGGCAGTGGTACCGGATCGTGCATCCCCGCAGAAAGCATCGAAATCACACCTACTGGTCGGTAATTCGGGGGTGTAGGAAATTGTGCGATGGATCGATCACACTCCCCGGACTTCCACGCTCCGGCTCACGAAAATCAGTGATGCGCCGCTCGTCGTACGTGCAGGTTGACCGTGTAGCGCCCCTGCCAGCTGATACCCCTCGTTGGCGGGGGCTGCGCTTGGCTGCGCCACAACACATTAACCGGCGTCACCACCCCTCCCCCACACCCCTTCGCGCCGCGACTGTTGGCCAACGTTCCCGGCCACGGTGCGAGTCACTCTCGCCCCCGATCATGTCCTGATCATCGCTGCGCGCGTACCGCCGCGCGTCGACACCGCACCCTTCGCCGGTCGGGTCAGGATGCAGACCCATCGGTGCATCCGAGACCGGCAGCCCGATACGGGCACGAGCAAGGCGAACTCCTCCGTCCACCAACGCCGGTCGTCCGTGTTCGGTACGCCATCTGCTGCACCGATACCGGCATCCGGTCGGCACAGCAGATCTCTGCACGGCTGTCACACCTTGGGGACGGGTCCCCCGGAAGGGTGGAGGAGTATGGACTCGCATCGCTGGCTTACTGTGTTCACGGTGGGAATCGAACGAGTGTCACTGGAGCTGCCGGCCGACTCGCCTCCAGAAGACGTTGAGGCGCAGGCCGTCACTCAGTTGCGGTCCCAGGGCATCCGCGACTGGTCCGATCTGTCCCTCCAGACGATCCTGACCACCGATGAGCCCGGCATCAGCCGGTACACCTTCACCTACTGGATCGACGACGACCACCGCCACTGAGCCAGTTGAAGCGACACCACTTCTCGCGCACGATCGATCCGCGGCACACCTGGCACGGGGGGCCCACCTTCGACAGCGCCTAGGTAGCTAGACCCACCACGATCCATCGGCGAGCTCCGAGCACCTGCAATACCGGACGGGGATGTCAGTCTCCACTCTCATCTGCGTTCGAGGCCTCGATGGTGTCAGTGACGCGATGCGACAACGTCTTCGTCGAGAAATCCCTTCAATCCGCCACTGAAGACATCGTTGTCATCGCCGGCGACCATATGGCCGGCCCCGGTGACATCAATCAGCTTGGCAGTCGGGATCAGCTCGAGCAGCTCCTTGGCGCCTTCCTCGCTGACCACATGGGATTGCGAGCCACGAACGAGCATCGTGGGAACGGTGATCGCCGCGGCGGCGTCCCGAGCGCGTTCGTATCGCACGATCGAGTCAACTTGGCGAGTGGGTTCGTCGCCCTGGCGAAGGAACTCCGGATCCCAATGCCAGAACCAGCGGCCCTCACGCAGGCGGAGGTTCTTGCGCAACCCCTGCGGGTTGGGCTTGCGGACACGGTTCGGGGTATACGCCGCAATCGCCGCTGCAGCGTCGTCGAGGCTCTCGAAACCCTCGAGGCCACTGCGCATGAACGCCATGATCTCCGCGGTGCCGGCGGCTTCGACCTTCGGTGCGATATCGACCAAAACCAGACCGCGAGCGAGCTCCGGGTTCTCCCCCTGCCCGATCAACGACGTCATACCGCCCATCGAGGCACCGACGAGCACCGGCTTCTCCCCCAGTTCGCCGATGACCGATGCCAGGTCGGCGACCAACGCATCGATGCCGTAGTCCCCGTCCGGCGCCCACTGACTGTCCCCATGCCCACGCGCATCCAGAGCGATGGCGGACCAGCCATCCGACGCGAGGCTGCGACCGGTGTTACGCCAGAAATGCCGGGTCTGCCCGCCCCCGTGCAGCAACAGCACCAAACCTTTTCTGTCGACGCCCGATCCGCCGGCACCCTATGCCGGTGGATCCCACCGGTCGGCGGCAAGCGTGACACCGGCACCGCGGAATTCGGGCTGTGTGACTACGGGATGATCCATGGAGTCCTCACCAACATTATCGAATTTGAGCATTTACCATCGTGTCGCACCACGCGGTGAACACTGATTCACCCCGCACTCGTCGCATGACGTACCGACATAGGTCCGACACGTTTTCGGCCGCCCGTCCAGCGCGACGGTCTCTTCTTCAAGCGCGGCTGCACGGCGCGGGGTCGCCGACCTCGACGTCCTACGGGCCGTGGCAGAGGCGAAAGCTGCCAAGACCACACAACGGGTGATCCATGAGCACATCGAACCGCCTCTCGCCGGCACAGTGAATGGGCCACTGGCGGCGCCATCTTCGATGGCCGCACACTGGAAGTGAGGGGCCGAAACTATCGAGTCTGTAGTAGTTCCTTGATGTGCGCGACGTGCTCGGCGTTCATCGGCGGCGCATCGAGCGTCTCCGCGCCGGGCCGCAATCCCGCGATCATCACGGCCAAAATTCTCCGCCAGCCGGTATCGGTAACACCACGGGTCGTCGCGACGACCCCGCGCAGGGACCAAAGGATCAACTCCAGGTCGGCGACGGTGGCATCCTCACGGATGCGGCCGTGCCGCTTGGCTTGCGCCAGCAAGTCGACAAGGATCTGTCGAAATTGATGCTTCAGTACTTCGGTCTCGTCGTCGTTCCACATGCGAGACAAACATCCACGGTGCGACGCCAGGATGGCACCGCTGCCGTAGAGGACCTGCTCCAGACCTTCGCCATCCGGCGCGGAAAGGGCCTCTTCGGCCAGGGCCACGAAGTCCTCGAGTACCTGTCGAACGAGCTCACTGATCAGTGCATCCTTGGTAGGGAACCGGCGGTACAGGGTGCCGATGCCCACGCCGGCAACCCGGGCGATCTCGTCGACACCCACATCCAGGCCACGCGCACTGAACACGGTCGCTGCCGCATCGAGTAACCGTTGCCGATTCTCCGCGGCGTCGCGGCGCAGCGCCTTCTCGCTCCCCTGAACGCTCACGTCGGACCTCATTCGGATTTGTCGCCCACCAGTGTGCCCCCGGCGACCATCGCGAGCTCCGCGTGTCGCAGCTCGGGCGACTCTTCGAGATTCGTGGTGTCGTCCCGCTTCATTGCCGGGATGAACAGGGCCGCAACGGCACCGAGGCCCACTGCGACGCCCAGCATGAGAAATCCGTTGGTGTAGCCGGATTCCTGCGGAACCCCCTCGGAGGACGCCCCGGCGGTGACGACGCTGGCCATGAATGCAGCGCCCAGCGAGCCGCCGATCGTGCGGATGTTCGCGTTCATACCGCTCGCGACACCGGTCTGTTCCGGCGGCACCGCTGCGACGACAACATTCGACATCGCCGAGAAGGCCAGGCCGAAACCGATCCCGACCAAGGACATGGCGACGTAGATGTCCACCTCGGTCTCATGCAGAAGCGCCACCACGAAGTAACCGATCGCACCCACGATCGACCCTGCGATCAGTAGGTTCTTCGAACCCAGTCGAGCCGCGAGGCGGCCGGAGGCGAGTCCGAGCAGGAACATGCCCACGCTGACGGGCAGCAGCATCAGACCCGACTCGGTAAGCGAAACACCAAAGCCATAGCCGGCTGACGCGGGTGTCTGCAGAAACTGCGGCAGGAAGCCGAACGCGGCGTACATGCCGACCCCCATCAGCAGCGCCAACAGGTTGGCGGCCCAGACGCTGCGGATTCGCATCATCTTCATGTCGATCAGCGGGTTGGCCGATCGCGATTCCACCGCCACCCAGACCGCCACGATGACCGCGGCAGCCACCAGCAGCCCAACGATGATGGGAGAACCCCACCCCCACGCGGGTGCCTGGCTCACCCCGAGCAACAACGCGACCAGCCACCCGGACAGCAGCAGCGCGGTGAGCCAGTTGATCTTCCCGGCAGTGCGAACGGGTGACTCGGGTATCAGGATCTGCGCGGCCAACCCCGCCAGCACGACCATGATCAGCGGAATCCAGAAGAGCCAGTGGTAACTCAGCACGGTCACGATCGGACCGGCAAGGACGATACCGAGACCTGCGCCGACGGCGGTGAGCGCGGCGATGACGCCAACCGCTCCGACCACCTTCTCCTCCGGGAACTCGTCGCGGATGATGCCGAACGCCAAGGGCAGTACACCGCCACCGATTCCCTGGATCACCCGCGCGGCGATCATCACCGACAGCGACGTGGCCAGCGCCGCGAGCAGAGAACCCGCCGCCAGTGCGACGAGTGCAACCACGAACACACGCTTCTTCCCGTGCATGTCACCGAGGCGTCCCATGACCGGGGTGAAGATCGACGCCGACAGCAGGTAGGCAGTCAACACCCACGTGACATTCGTCTGAGTAGTGCCCAGCACCGACTCGAGGGTCGGCAACACCGGCATCACCAGCGACTGCAAAAGGGCAAAGGCACCGACACCGATGGTGAGAACGGCAAAAGTCCGCTGATAGTGCGTCCGCAACGAAGCGGTCTTCATGAATACTCCCAACCAAACGGAGCGCTCACTCCGCATGCAGGGAAACTTAGCAGTCCTAATCGAGATACGCCTGGTCCGAGATCAGCATCACATGACGATCGCCTCGCACATGAGAGCTTTCATCGACTGCGACCTGACCACTTCCACGGAATTGCATGAACACCGCGTTCCCCGAAAACTCGCCTGCTGCAGCCGGTGTCCCACGGATCGACCCGTACCCACCTGCCGGTGTCCTGGCGCCGCTCCCACCTGGGCTTTCCGCGTCGGGTCTCGTCGATACCGAGGACCCGCACCGGGCCGGCTCGGTCAGCAGCGCCTCGGCGTGTTCGACGAACGCGCGGTGCGCCGTCGGCCACGACACACCGTGGGCGGCGGCGACCTCGGCGACGGAGCGGGCGGCGTCGCCGACCGCCGTCCCGATCTGGGTGCGCAGCCGGCCGGTGGTGCGGGCCCGGGCCGGGATCTGCTCGATCGCCTCGGTGAATGATCCGCGAGTGCAGTAATCCTCCCGGCGTCTCCATCGTATTTTATTCCACCGCACCAGTATTCGATCTACCCCGTAAGGGATGTCCTTCGGTCTGGTGGACACACGCTCCTTGACGGAGGTCGAGAAGACGCCGCACGATGGGCACGCCGCCGCAGTGTCCTCGTCGGTCATCAACTCCACCAGCCGGGTGCCGCCGGGTTCCCGGGACACGCTGATCACCCGTACTCCTGGCAGCCCAAACAACACTGTCGTACTCTCGGTCACGCCCTTGGTCCTTCTGCAGTCGGAATGTGTCGCAACATCCAGACTTCAGGGAGACCAAGGGCCCTCAGCAGATCGACGCGCCGAATACCCTCAAATCCCTGGTTGCCCGCTCAAGATTGAAGAGCCACTAAAACCGCGGGCTCGCCTCCGGGGCGCGCCACGCGCACCCGATGTCGAATTCGCCGAAGTGGCGCAGCCGCGGCACCAGCTCGCCCAGGATCGGGGCCAGCCTCTTACCGGCATGCCCAGCACCACCCAGCAGAAGACCAGCGCGGCAATGACGTTCGGACCGTATGTCGGTGGTCGCGGGACGCGCGGCTTGACGATCCGCGGTGTGCACGCCTGGGCGAGTGCCTTGCGGGCATGTTTGCGATGCCACCCGGTGGTGGCGCACAGCTCGTCGAGGATCCGGCCCTTCCCGGACTTGTCGGCCCGCCGGTAACGCGTCGCGACCGTCTTCGTCACAGCCTTGCGTTGCCTCATCGTCAGTCCCATCGTCCGGGCCTATCCGACAACCCATCCTCGGGCCGGGTAGGCGCGCCGTACGCGCGCATTCTCAGTTGAGGCAACGAATAGGGTTACGCGCGCATTTTTCGTGAGTCACGCGGGTGCTGTCGCACCGCATGGAAGCAGGGCTACCATGTGTGTACTATGGAATTCTGATTCGGAATATTAGAATCTAGTTCGAAATTCGGGCAACTCAGTACGCTACTGGGAAGTGGGTTCAAAAATGAAGGCCATAGTCGTGTCGTCGCTGGGCCCCGCTGAGGTTCTCAAGCCCAGTGAGGTGCCAGACCCCGCACCGGGTGCCGGCGAGCTGCTCGTGCGGCTCGCTGCGGCCGGCGTCAACTTCATGGACGTGCGCCAGCGCAGGGGCGACATCATCCACCGACCGGTTCCGTTCGTTCCTGGCTGGGAAGGAAGCGGCACCGTTGTCGAGGTCGGGCCAGGCACCTCGGACTTCTCACCCGGTGACCGGGTCGCCTGGAACTTTGCCGGGTCCAGCTACGCGGAGCGGGTCGTGGTCCGGGCCGATGCGGCCGTTCCCATTCCCGACGGGGTCGACGACCTGGCCGCCGCGGCCATCATGACGCAGGGGCTCACGAGCCATCACCTGGCCACACTCGCCACCCGCCTGCTGCCTCAGCCTGGTCGGGTGTTGGTCCACGCGGCGGCCGGCGGGGTGGGGTCCCTGCTGACCCAGATGCTCTCGCGACAGGGCCACCACGTGATCGGGACGGTCTCCTCACCCGCCAAGGTCCCCGCTGCCTCGTTCGGCGCCACCGAGGTCGTCGTCACGAGCGCGCCGAATGTCGAGGAGGAGTTGGTCCAGCGTTTCGGTGAAGGCGAGTTCGACGCGATCTATGACGGCGTCGGCGCCGACACGATGGGGGCGAGCTTGCGCCTGGTCCGGCGTGAAGGCCTGGTCGTCTACTACGGCCAGGCGAGCGGCCCCGTCCCGCCGGTGGATCTGTGGGACCTGCCCAAGAGCATTCTGGTGACCAAGCCGGTCGTGCTCGACCACGTCGCGACCCGCGACCGGCTGCTGGATGTCAGCCGCGAGCTGTTCGCGTGGATTGCCGAAGGCACGCTGACCCCGCAGATCAGCACGACGTATCCCCTGGAGAAGGCCGCGGACGCGCATGCCGCTCTCGAGTCGCGATCGAGCACGGGGAAGCTCCTGCTGGTCCCCGGGCAGTGACGACGGGGTCCCCCGGCCGCGGCGAGCTCTGTCGCGGCCGGGGGACCAGCTCAGCGCTGGCTTGCCGCGCTGGCGTAGAGGTAAGGTGCCGCCGCGTCGAGCGCGGGAACGAACCGTGATTGCATTCGTACCCCTGCTCGGCCGCCCAAACGCGGATCTCCTTGACGTTCCCGCGCCGTCGCACCGGGGCGTCCGGAACCACTGGACGATCCGAACGACGTTTGCGGCCACCGACCCGGGTGGCATGTTCGATGAAGAACCCGATCTGCTTGTGAAACCTGCTGGCGTGCTTGTCTTTCAAATCAATTTCGTAGTCCACCCCGTTGACGGAGAAGGATGTTCGCCCCGTCAACGCCGAAGATCGTTCCGTCGATGTCGTCGACCAGCTCGACAACTGCCTTGCGCGCCACAGTTCCCCGATCTCTCACGTCTTCTCGATACAGCACGCAGAACCCTACTGGCGCAGACACTCGACCTGTGGGACCAGCCCCCGGGAAGTGCCATTTACGCAGGTCACTTGCCGCTTGGACGGTACGGGCGCAGACGGGAGGCAGGTCCTATCGGGTGTGCACGGTGCCGACGAGTCCAAGGTGAAGGGGTGGGCACAGCGCGATGGACGGCAGGGCCGTGGGCACCTCCGGTCCCCACACGGCAAAGTCCATATAGGGGAATCCGCCGAGCAGATGGCACACCACCTCCACCTGATGGGTGTTCACCGAACCCGGTGCACACGTGGACAGTCCGCCAATGATGAAACTCTGCATTTCGCACCCACCCGGAAGGGGCGGTGCTGCGTGTGCGGGTGCCACGGTCAGGGACAGGGGCGGCCGCCGCCGTGGACGCGACGATGGCGAGGTGCAGAATCCGAGACATGGGATCCTCCACCCCTTGTGGCTGGCACTGTCTGCGGCGACCGACGGTTGCCCTGGTGCAAACAACGGGCACACTCGGGCCCGGACCGCGTGCACCAGGTGCGGATCGTCTCGTAGGTGACCTCGATCCCGCGGGCTGTCATCACAAGTTCGATCTCGCGGAAGAACGAGGTGAATCGGTGGTACAACCACACATGGTGGGAGATGATCTCCCGCGGGAACCGGAAACCCTTGTACGTCGATACCACCACATTATCCCAGATGATCCGGTCTCAACAACTTGACAGCACCGTCCAGAAGCCCTGCAGCGACGGTGATTTCCTGTTTCGCTGATCGAACAGCGGCGGCAGTCGCGCTGTTCGGAAGCTGAAGTAATCCGAGCTTTTCGATTCGTTAACACTGTCGAAATGGTTGAGGATTTAAGTTCTCTCCATGCAATGTATACAGGACACAATCCCTTCGGATTCGTTGTTCACCGCTCTCGAGTTCGACGGACTGGGGTCCGACACGGCTGTGTCGGGACTGTCCTCGGTCGTCGGTCTCCGCCTGAACATCGCCGTCGGAGACGGCGGCGACCGCTGCTGCGGCAGTTCCGGGCTCGAAGTGGTTGCCGTCGATGCGGCAGACCTCTCGGTTTCCAACGAAACACGCACTGCGTTGCAGGAATTGGCTCCCGGCATTGCGATCGCCGACAGCGGGCTCGGCGACACGGTCGGCGGCTGGGTTGCGATGCCGGGGTGCGACGTGCGGGTAGCCGGAGCCGCAGCGCTCGGCACCGGGGTCATTGCAATCAGCTTCGCGGATGCCGGGGCGTTTCTTCGGGCCGAGGGCGGTGAGAAACTCATCGTTCGGACGACGGTGGTAGTCGCCGGAAAGCCGGAATCGATTCCGGCTGGCTGGCGCGTTGCGAACGAGGATGTGCTGTTCGTCCCGCTCCGAAACGCCGGACACAACCACGACACGGGGTGTGCCGCGTGAGCAACCAACGCCTGATCCTCACCCACGGCTGCTCGCTGTCGAACCTGCCGCTGTTCGTCGCGGTCGGCGAGGGCATCTTCGCCGATGAAGGCCTGGAAGTCGAGGCACCGTACTTCGACGACATCACCTCGACCTCGGAACTACTTGCCAGTGGTGCGGCCGATCTGGGTACGGCTGCGTTCATTCAGCCGTTGATCGACTCGGCGCTCGCCAATCCGCCGGTCCTCGTCGGTGGGAGTGGCTTGATGGGGGTGTCGGTGCTGTCGGCATCGTCGATCGCCGACATCTCATCCTTGAGGGGACGGACCGTCGGTACATTCCGCGGCGACCCGATGGAGGTACTGCTCCACGACGCTCTCGCTACCGCAGGCCTGGGAATGAGCGATGTACAGGTGCGCTACTACGACGTCATCGAGGACGCCGTCGACGCTTGGTCCTCCGGTGACCTCGACGCGGTGACCCTCGCCGAGCCACATGCCACCCGACTGCGACGGCGTGGCGCCAGGGTGCTGTCCGACGGAACGGAATTGTGGGGCGACCCCTTTCCGGACACCGTTCTGGTCGCGTCGGCCAACTTCCTGCGCGAGCGTCCCGACGACGTGCGGGCCGCGGTACGCGCCATGCTGCGCGCTGAGGCGTTGATCAACGCCGACCCGGTCCGCGCCCTTCGACATGCCCGCGTGCACTATCCCGGATTCGACATCGACGAGCTCGCCGCCGCCGCGATACATCAGCCACCCCGGATAGATATCCGAACACTCGCCACCACCGTTCTCGCGCGGTGGGATTCATTGGTCTCGCTGGGCCTTGTCCCCCCGACCGCGCCGCTCCCGTCCGGTGCCATGGCCTTTGACCTACTCCAAGTCGAACTGAATACACCGGACAGCGCTGTCCCTCCCGACCTTCAACGCGTAACCAGGAGACTCCCATGACCGAATCGTTCGGCAACATCGTCAACCAACCGATGAGTCGCAGGCAGCTGTTCCGCCGAGGCGCGGCGGTTGGTGCAGCCGTCGCGCTCCCCGCCTGGCTGCTGGCCGCCTGTGGCAATGCCGGCACGGCGGCAGGCGGGGCACAAGCGGCGGACGGCTCGACCGTCCTGAAGGCCACGCACGGCACCGGGCTGTGCAACCTCGGCATGTTCCTGGCCAAGGAGCGCAATCTGACGCAGGACCAGGGCGTCAGTATCGAGTTCGTGGTAACACCCACCAACGCCGACATCGTCACCCTCTTCGGGGCGGGACAGGTCGACGTCTCACTGATTCCGTACACCCAGTTCATGACCCTCCACGAACAGGGGGCGCCGGTGACGATCGTTGCCGGCGGAGGGGTCCAGGGGTGTGTGATCGCGGCACAGCCAGGCATCACCAGCGCCGCGGACCTTCGCGGCAAGACCCTCGGCACCTTCCAGGCCGATACGCTCGATGTCTTGCCGTACAACTACCTCAAGCAGGCCGGGATACCGTTCGGCGACGTGACAGTGCGCTATTTCGGCACTTCGCCCGAGCTTGCCCAGGCCTTCATCGGAGGGTCGATCGATGCGATCTGTCACGTCGAGCCTTACGCCACACAGGCCCTGGACGCCACAGACGGATCGGTGAAACTATCCGACGGTATCGATGTCTACGGGCCCAACTACACCGACTGTGTGCTGGCGGTGCGCAACCAACTCCTCACCAGCAATCCACAATCGATCAAGGCCCTCATCAGGGGTCTCCTGGTGGCCCAGCAGCAGACCGAGCAGGATCGCGCGAGTGCGGTAAAGCTCACCACCGGAGTGTATTTCAAGGCGTCGGAGGCCGATGTCCTCGGTGCATCTACCAAGCAGCCCAACATCGTCGACCAGCGCACCAAATCGCAGTTCATGTTGGACCGAGGCAAGGACATGGTGGAGATGGGATACCTGAAGAAGGCACCGGATGCGTCCATCTTCGACTGGACCCTGCTCGAGCAGGTGATCAGCGAGAACCCCGACCTCTACGGCTCACTTGCACAGAGGTCGGCATGACCACGCGTATCGCGGTCGCCCGGCCACCGACGCGCACTGCCGCGAAGTCCGCCTGGCGACCGCCGGCCTGGTTGCGCCGCACCGCCTCCGCGGCAGTATGGATGCTCGCCTCGCTCCTGCTGTTCGGTGGCCTGTGGGAACTGGCATGGGCAGCCGGGTGGGCGGATCCCCTGCTCTTGCCGCCTCCGCACGTCTTCCTCGCCGACTTCGCGGGACAAGCCAGGTTCTTCGACAGCTCCACCATCGGTCAGGCGCAGGCCTCCCCGTTCATCGCCGTGACATCGACCATCCTCGCCACTCTGGTTCGGGTGCTCAGCGGTCTGGGGCTCGGCTTCGTCGCCAGCCTGGTCACCGGAATTCTGATTACCCGGTTCGGGCTCATCCGCAAGCTTGTACTGCCGACTCTCACGCTGTTGGCCCCAATCTCACCGATGGCGTGGTTGCCGGTTGCCATCTTCCTGTTCGGTATCGGTGACCGCCCCGCGATCTTTATGGTGTTCATCGGCGTGTACTTCGTCATGACCCTTGCCACGATCACCGAAATCAACGGTGTCAGCACGACCTACCTCAACGTTGCGCGCACACTCGGTGCGACCCCACGTCAAATACTGTTCGGCGTGACCCTGCCCGCGATCCTGCCCGGCATGCTCCATACCCTGCGCATGAATCTGTTCGCAGCCTGGATGGTCGTCCTGATCGCCGAGGCTGTCGGTGTGGGCAGCGGTCTGGGGCAGGTAGTTGTGCTGGCGCGCAACACCTTCAACGCCAGCCTGGTGTTCTTCACGATGGCCATCATCGGCATCTCGGGGTATCTGCTGGACCTGCTGTTCCGGCAGCTCCAAAAGCGGGCGCTGTGGTGGCAGGCCGCAGGAAAGGGAGCATGAAGATGAACACCATGAACAACGTGATCACCAGCACCGGGTCCGTGCGATGCCGCGGAGTGAGCAAGGTGTGGGGCGACGGTACCGCGGACGAACTGGTGGCGGTGGACAACGTCGACCTCGACGTCGCACCCGGCGAGTTCCTCGTGATGCTCGGCCCGAGTGGATGCGGAAAGAGCACCCTCCTGTCGATGGTGGCAGGACTCGAGCAACCGACGGCAGGGACCATCGAGGCGGACGGACAACCGGTCACCGATCCGGGACCCGACCGGTGCATGATCTTCCAGCAGTCATCGTTGTACCCCTGGTTGTCGGTGGCCGACAACGTTGGCTTCGGGCTCCGCCTGCGCGGCACCGCGAAGACGAGGCGCCGCGAAGTCGCCCAGCAACTGCTGCGCACCATGGGGCTGGGCGACATGCTCGACAAACACCCCGATCAACTGTCCGGTGGAATGCGTCAGCGCGTGGCAATCGCCCGGGCGCTGGCCATGGAACCCCGGGTCTTGTTGATGGACGAACCGTTCGCGGCACTGGACGTCCAGACCAGGTCGAAACTGCAAGATTTTATTGGGCAGGTCAAGCGGGACAGTGGCGCGTCGGTCATGTTCGTCACTCACAGCATCGACGAGGCGATCGCCCTGGCGGATCGAATCGTGGTGTTCACCGCACGCCCGGGCCGGATCAAAGCCTCGGTGACGGTGGACCTGACACGGCCGCGCGACCCCCGCTCGCCCGAGTATCACCGCCTCAACGATCATCTCATCGACCTGATGCGAGACGAGGTCGACCGAGCATTCGCTCAGCAGGAAGGAAGCATCTCGTGACCGGAATAACCGCGGCGGCAGTGCAGCTTCCGGCCTGCACCGACGACCGAGCAGCGAACATCGCCGCGATCGAATCGGCGCTCACCGAAGCTGCCTCCGCCGGCGCCGACCTCGTCGTGCTCCCCGAGCTCGTCACCACACCCTATTTCGGAGGCGAAAGCGCGGGCGCATACCGGGAGTGGGCGGAGCCGGTGCCGGGACCGTTGACGACACGAGTGGCTGCGCTGGCCGCTGAACTGGATCTCGACGTGGTGCTCCCCCTGTTCGAGCACGACCGAGCGGCCGGCACCTTCCACAATTCCGCTGTCGTACTCAGCGGCGGCCGCCTCGTGCCGACGGTCGACCGTACCGGCCGCGAACACGAGACTGCCCGCAAACTGCACCTGCCGATCGGTGATGAACCGGCTCCCGGATTCGACGAATCAGCACATTTCGTTGCCGGGGAGTGGCTCGGCACGCAGCAACTCGATGAGGTGCGAATCGGGACACTGATCTGTTACGACCGCCGATTTCCCGAGTGCTGGCGCGAGTTACGGGCTTTGGGCGCCGGCGTGGTAGCGGTTCCAGTTGCCGGCAGTGGTGGGGACAGTATCGAGTTCTTCCTCGGTGAGCTGCGCACGCACGCCAAGGAGAATGGTCTGTTCGCGGTGGTCGCGAACAAAGTCGGCACCGAATGGGTAGGGGGCCATCCGGTCGACAACTACGGGTCCTCCTGCATCGTCGGTCCCGATGGTGAACTGCTCGCCCACCGGCCACGCTCGCAGGGCCCAGGCCTGGCGGTGGCCGTCCTCGACTTGGACGAACTTGCCGAGACGCGCCGCCGACTCCGCTATTTCGATCACCGCCGGACCGATCTCTTTCCCGGTCCCAGTCCGGTTTCACTGATGGGGACACTATGAGAACGCTTTTGAAGAATGCCCTCGTGGTGGCGATGGACGACGCGCACCGCAGCGAACCGTTCCGCGCCGACGTCCTCGTGGTCGACGATCGCATCTCTGCGGTCGGCGTCGACCTCGAGGTTCCGGACGGCACCCAGGTAATCGACGCGACCGACCGACTGCTGATGCCCGGGATGGTCAACGCGCACGTGCACTCCTGGGAAGCGCTGTTCAAGGGACGCTACGACAACCTGCCCCTCGAACTGTGGATGCTGTTGTCGTACCCGGTGCTCGGACTCGAACCGATGTCCGATCGATTGGTATATCTCCGTACTCTGCTGGTCGCCATGGAATCGCTGAAGAACGGCGTGACCTGCCTGCTCGACGACGTGATCGAAAGCCCCCGACAGAGCATGGACGCCCTCGACGCCGTGTTCCGAGGCTACGAAGACATCGGACTCCGGGCCAACTGCTCGGGAAATATCGTCAACCGGCACTACATCGACACCATCCCCTTCGCGAACGAGGTGCTCCCCGCAGATTTCCTCGCGCAGGCGCATTCAGTTCCCCCACGCACCACCGACGAGTACATCGACTTCAGCAAGGAAGCCTTGGCACGCTACGACGGGCGCTCCGGTCTGCTGCGGTATGTCATTGCGCCCAGCGGCCCGCAGCGCTGTACCGAGGACCTCTTCGTCGCAGCCAACGAACTCTCGCGAGAGCATGACACCACCTATCACGTGCATGTGCTGGAAACCAAGACCCAGGCGGTGACCGGACGAGAGTTCTACGGCAGCACCCTGGTCGAGTACATGGACAAGATGGGCGTGCTCACTGACCGCACCACCTTGGCGCACGGCATCTGGCTCACCGACAGCGATATCGTCCGGCTCGGCGAGGTCGGCGCCTCGGTCGCACACAATCCGATCTCCAACCTCAAGCTCGGCTCCGGTATCGCCAGATGGCGGGACCTGCTCACCGCGGGAGTGAACCTCGGGTTGGGCAGCGACGGCCTCGCCAGCAACGACAGCGCCCGGATGACGGACGTCGTCAAGACCACTGCCCTGCTTCACAAGGTGACCGACCCCGACCTCCGGACGTGGCCGACCGCCGACGAGGTGCTCTGGGCAGCCACGCGCGGCGGCGCACGCTCGGCCCGGCTGACCGACGAAGTCGGGGCAATCGAGGCTGGCCGCAAGGCGGACTTCGTGATGTTCGATCTCCGCTCGATCAACTTCACCCCGGTCAACGATGTGCCCACTCACCTCGTCTATGTAGAGAATGGTGACTCGATCCGCGAGGTGTGGGTCAACGGGCAGGTCGTGGTGCGAGACGGCACATGCCTTCTCGTCGACGAGGAAGCGGTACTCGAGGAGCTGCGCGAACTGGCGGCCGGCTACCTGGAGAAGTACGCCGGGGTCGAAGAGCGAAACCGCGCCCTCCAACCCTATTTCGACCAGATCTACCACCGCTGCATCTCCGAATCGATGGGAATCAACATGTTCAGCGGCGACGAACGGAACTGGATCACACGATCAGCAGGGTCTGGCCTGGAATGAGTCTGCTGATCACTGGGGCCAGGGTGGTCACCTCGGCCGACGACTACGTCGCCGACGTCTTCGTCGCCGGCGACAAGGTGTCCGCCATCGGGGCATCGCTCGCCCACATGCCCGCAGACGCGGTCATCGACGCGTCCGGCTGCTACCTGCTGCCGGGCGGCGTCGACCCGCATACGCACCTCGCTGCCGAGATCAACGGCGCTCGCACCGCCGACGACTTCGAGTCCGGCACGATCGCCGCAGCCTTCGGTGGCACGACGACTGTGGTGAACTTCGCTCAACAGCAGCGCGGCGAGCATCTGCGCCAGGCCATCGAAACCGGGCTCGCAGCCGCGCAGGGCAAGTCCGTGATCGATTACGGGCAGCACATCGTTGTCACCGAACTCGACGAAGGCTCTCTCGATCAGATCGACGAGCTCGTCGACGAGGGCATCACCAGCATCAAGCTCTTCCTGGCCTATCCAGGTGAGCTGATGGTCGACGACGCGACCCTGTTCCGGGTGCTCGAGCGCGCCGGCCGACTCGGCGCCCTGTGCTGCGTGCACGCCGAGAACGGCCCCGTCATCGACGTCCTGGTGCGGCGTGCACTGTCGGAAGGACGCACCAACCCCTCCTGGCATGGACGCACCCGCCCCGAACTCGCCGAGGCCGAAGCCACGCACCGGTCCATCGCGATAGCTGAGATGGCGAACGCACCAGTCTATTTCGTTCACCTTTCGTGCACCGAAGCCTTGGCCGAAGTCACCGCTGCCCGCGATCGCGGGCGTCCGGTGTTCGCCGAGACCTGCCCGCACTACCTGTTCTTGGACTCGAGCGTGTACGACGACCCGGGCTTCGAGACCGCCAAGTACGTGCTCACCCCGCCGCTGCGCGATGCCCGCCACCACGACGAACTCTGGCGAGGATTACGCGGCGACGACCTTCAGGTCGTGTCCACCGATCACTGCCCCTACTGCCTGAACGGTCAGAAGACCCTCGGTAAGGACGATTTCTCGAAGATCCCCAACGGCGGCCCCGGGATCGAGCACAGGCTTCCGCTGCTGTACTCCGGGGTGGTTTCCGAGAAGATGTCATTGCGGCGGATGATCGAGGTCTTCGCTTCCAATCCGGCCCGGATCTTCGGTCTCTACCCGCGCAAGGGCACGATCGCCGTCGGTTCCGACGCCGACATGGTCATTTTCGATCCCTCCGGTCAGACGACGATCAGTGCGACGTCCCATCACATGAAGGTGGATTACAGTCTGTACGAGGGATGGCAGCTTCCGGGGGCTGTACGCACGGTCGTCGCGGCCGGAAAGCTTGTCGTCGACAACGGTCTGTTCGTCGGGGTACCCGGCAGCGGACGGTTCCTGCCCCGCGGTGTGGCCGGCTGGACTTCATGAATCACGATCCGATCAGACCAAGGGGTGGACTCCGATGATACTTCGCAATCCAGACGACAGTTCCGGCCTCGAGTCGATCGGCGCGCTCTCCTCGCAGCTCCGCACACACACCTACGACCATGTCTACCGTCGGCTGCGACGGGCGGTCGCCACCGGGCAGATCCCTGACGGTACCCGCCTGCTGGAGACGGACCTTGCAGCTCGAATGGGCGTGAGCCGCACCCCAGTCCGAGATGCACTGCGACGCCTGCAAAGCGACGGGTTCGCCGAACGAGGCGCACGCGGAGGACTGTGGTCCCGGGCGGTCAACATGGAGGACATCGAGAACCTGTTTCTGGTCCGCACCAACCTCGACGCGTTGGCGGCACAACTCGCTTGCGAAACCGCGAAGCCCGAACTGTGGGACGGGCCCGAACTGCTGCTCGTCGAGATGGAGAGAGTGATCGCCACAGCGGGCCCCGCTTCCACCGAGTTCAGCGAGGTCCATCTTGCGTTCCACGCCTCGATCTACCGCATCGCATTCGGCGGCCGGTTCGCTGCGTTTCTCGACAACCATCTGCTTCAGTATCTCGAGGTCGCAGCCGATCTGAGCTACCGACAGCCCTCACGAGCCCACCCCCCGGTGGAACAGCACCGTCAGCTGCTGGCCGATCTTTCCAGCGGTGACGTCGACCGCGCGGTAGCGGCAGCAAAACGGCACGCACAGCACAGCGCTACCGACGCCAAGGCGTCATACCACGACGCAACACTCGGCGAGGAGCTCGGTGCTCCGGACTGGATTTGATGGGTCGCCCCCGTCGAGGGGCCGACAACTAGATCGGGGCGTCGCCCCGAATCGAGCAAAAGAGAGAGAAGGATTACCTGTGCGACGCATGTTTTTGAACGGCACGGCCATGTCCGGCCAGAAGGACCACTCGGCCATCGACGGTGCCACCTTCATCTGCACGATCCGAACGGCCCCGAACTTCCGATTCTTCGCAGTGCGGGACGAATTTCCGGGCCTGTTTCCCGTCGATGTCGATGGCGCCGCGATCCTCGGCGAGCTCTACGAAATGACCGACGAACTGCTGATCGACGGGCTTCTCCCGCAAGAACCCGCAGAACTGGAATTGGGTTGGATCGAGCTCGAGGACTCCTCCACGGTGAATGCCATGATCCTGCAGCCCGAGCGACTGGTGGCCGGAGACAAGGTCGTCGACATCGCCGATCTCGGCGGGTGGCGTGCCTATCAAGCCCATCTCGAAGCGAACGAGCGGGCCCGCCCTCTCCTCGACCTCGACGTCTGACGACATGCACCGATCTCACAGCCAGGAGCAGGAGGCAAAGCCGAGGAACGTGCGTATCGACGGGAATCGGCTCCTGACCCGGCTCGACCAGCTCGCTGCGATCGGCGCAGACCCCGCCGGCGGCGTCACCAGGCTCGCGTATTCCCCGGAGGACGTGCGAGCGCGCAGCCTCGTCGCCGGCTGGATGACACAAGCGGGTCTCTCGGTGCGGATCGACCCGGCCGGCAACCTCATCGGCCGACTGCCCGGTGCCGGACGCCACCAGACAGCGCTGGTGCTCGGCAGCCACCTCGACACCGTCCCCGAGGGTGGGCCACTCGACGGGGCATACGGGGTCCTCGCCGCCGTCGAAGCGGCCGACACCGTCCAACGGCACGGCCTCGAACTCGCCCATGATCTCGTGGTCGTGGCCTTCAGTAACGAGGAGGGGGCTCGCGGGACTCCGGGAATGGTGGGAGCCAAAGCCATCGCCGGTGCACTGACCGCCGCCGACCTGAACCGGGCAGACGGCGACGGGGTGACGCTGTCGGAGAGGATCGCCTGCGCCGGAGGAGATCCCGCGCGGATCGCTAAGGCCCAATGGGACACTGCGGATGTCGCGGGATTCCTCGAGATGCACATCGAGCAGGGTCCGCTGCTCGAACAGTCCGGCCATCCGATCGGAGTGGTGACTGCCATCACCGGCCAGTCGAAGGTCGACGTCGTCGTCACCGGCACGGCCAACCACGCGGGAACCACCCCGATGGTCGATCGGCAGGACGCGGCGGTCGCCGCGGCGCGCCTCATACTTGCCGTCGAAGCCCTGGCTGTGGACGGACACGTACGGGTTGCAACGACCGGGCGAGTAAGAGTGCAGCCCGGAATCGGCAATACCATCCCGCGAGAGGCGGTTCTCGGAATCGACCTCCGCGACACGGACGATGAAAAGATCACTGCCGCACTGCACATGCTGGCCGCTGACGCCGAAGTCGTTGCACGGCAAACCGGAACCACGATTGAATTCCACCCGGGCTCTGCGACGAGTTCGGTGCTCGCCGATCTCTCCCTCCGACGCTGTATCGCTGCCGCGGCGAACTCACTCGGCGCGCCGTCTCAGGAACTCCCCAGCGGCGCCGGACACGACGCTCAGATCATGAGCAGGCTTGGACCGATGGCGATGATCTTCGTACCCAGCACCGGCGGAATAAGCCACTCCCCCCACGAAACCAGCAATCCCGGCGACCTCGTTCTCGGTGCCGACGTCCTGCTACGAACGCTGCTGCTCGCAGACGGACGCGACATCACGCACGTATCCGCATTCCCGGTGTGGGGATCGTCCCAACGGGGCAACTGAAGAACTCAGATCGCAGCTGCACGAGCCACCGGATTCATACTGGGCCACCGCCGGAGCGCCACGCGAATTACCGACTATTCCTGACCACGGCATACTCCTCGACTTTCGCGGTTACGCGGCGGCTGCGGCGCAGGCCAGCTCGAAGTCGCGGTAATTGTGAAGATCGGGTTGTGCTGGGCGAACACCGGTAAATCGTGCCGCAACAAGGGTTCTGCGGAGTTTGGCGAGCATGTCTTCGAAGGCGGGTTCGGTCTTCTGGCCGTACCAGGGTTCGGCCGCGTGACGGCCGGCGAGGTCGTCCCGGTGGTAGCCGTAGGTGGCGTACCAGACGACGACGAGACTCTGGACGAGGAACCCGAACGGCACCGTGCGCTCCACGGCGCGGGGCACCCGGTTACGGGCTTGACCGACGCCGAGCAATTGTTTGGCGGTGGCGTTGGCGGGTTCGATGCTCCACCGCTCGGCATAGCGTTCGACGAGGTGTTCACCGGTACCGTCACGGTCGGTAGTGAACAGGGCGAGGTCGTAGCCGGTCGTGGCATCGGGTTCGCGGACGAGCACCAACCGGCCGGCCGCGTCACCGAACGCGCCGTACCACAGGCAATCCGTCACCGCGATGGCGACAGTGTCGGTGCGGCCGTACCGATGCACGGTGACGGTGAACCAGACCGCGGCCTCGGCCAGCGCCGCCAACCCGGGCAGACGCGCGCCCTTCTTCGCGGGTCGGCCGCGACGGCCGGTCCGCGGCGGTGCCGGGGCGTAGAGGGCGGCGTTCGTCGGGAGCCGGGTGGTGATCGTGGTACCCGCCACCAGCAGCGGCGTGCCGTGATAGGCGGCATCGCCCACGGCGTGAATCCCTCTGTCTGGGAAAGCATCCACGAGCACGGTGAGTATCACACCGGCGAGCTCGACCGGGGACGCGGTGCCCTTACCCGCCCACAACCGGAACAAGATCGGCAGGCACACCGGATGGCTGTGGAACGGCAGCCGCACCACGATCCCGGCGACCACCCACCGATTGCCCCGACCGAGCTTGGACGGTCCCTGCGCGGCACCGTCATGAGTCCAGAACGCATGATGCACCTTCTTCCCCCAGCGGCGAAACAAGGTGTCGTCCACCGCGACCGTGATCGGCGCGTGTGCGGGCAGCAACCTGGTCACGATCAGTCGCGCGACCGCGAGCCCGAGCCGATCCGGATCCCAGACATGATGGGAGAAGAACCGGCACGCCGAGTGGAACGAGATGACCGCGGCCATCCCGGTGCCGGCGAGCATGCCGACCACGGTGCGCCGTGTGGTACGTGCGACCAGGCCGGTGGCCAGCAGCACGAACAACCCGAACGTCGACGAGCGAGCGAACACCGGACGGAGATTCTCCAGCAACATCCGCCACGAGGCAGGTAGGGTCAGGGCCTGAAGCATCGGTGAGGATTGCGAGTCCATCGCCGATGCTTCTCACATGGTCGGACCAAGATCACGCAGACACGCCGACGACCTCATGAGAAACACAGGTATCAGCAGTCACGGACGACCTCCGCGAACGGTCACCGAGCCCCAGAAAGTGCGAAAGTCGAGATACTCGCAAGTCCGGTTAAGGAACTCGTCGAAGCTCTCGATGGCCAAGGGCGTCCATCACCAGATACTCGCCTCACGGCTCCGCACCGCACCGCACCGCAGGCAAGATCGTCGCCCTCACGGTCGGCAACAGCTACCGGTATCCGGCATTCCAATTCGACGACGCCACCGCCTCGGTCCGCGAGGCCGTCACCGCATCAACGTGCTCCTCGACGCCGCCGCCGACCCTTGGGGTCTGGCCTCGTGGTGGCTGACCCCCCTCCACGCGCCTGCCCGACGGGCGGACCCCGGCCGACCTCGCCGCCGATCCCGACCCCGCGGCCCGCCAAAGCTCGAGCGGCTCGCCTCCGCGGTGCTGCCCGACTGATGCCGCATATCGAACCACCGGCCGGGGTCTACTCCGACCGCACCGCGCTCAACGCCGGAACGACCGTGTGGCGTGTGCACAGCAGCCACCGCGCCGCACACGCCCCCAACCCGACCGCGCAGCCCTTCGAACTCGCCGGCCACCGATTCGAGTCGCATAGCGGAGCGCTCGCATCGGTGCAGCAGCCCTTGCCTCCGCCGCTTCCGGGACGTTATGCGTTCACCCCTCTTCGCCTCGCGTACGATCCCCCGGCCACGTTTGCCCGGTACGCCGCCGGGGGATGCTGCCGGGAAGGACGACCCCGTCGTCGGATCACGCGAGAGAGGCATGTCGATGAACGCTGTCACGACCGGCATCGTCGCAGGTGCCGCGGGCACCACGATGCTCGACGCCGTCACCTACCTGGACATGGCGATCCGGGGCCGCCCCGCAAGCACCGTCCCGGAGAAGACGGTCGAGTCCGTTGCATCCGCCCTGGGCGTCGCGATACCGGGACGCGGTGAGGCGCTCGCGGCGCGGCGGTCGGCATTCGGGGCGCTCGGTGGGATCGCCGTCGGCACCGGACTCGGTGTCGCCGCGGCCCTTACCCGCCGGGCCGGCGCCCACCTGACCCCGACCGCCGGAACTATCGGGATCGGCCTCGCCGCGATGGCGGCCACCGACATCCCGATCGCCCTGCGCGGCATCAGCGACCCGCGACGGTGGACCGCCCAGGACTGGCTCAGCGACCTCGTGCCGCATCTGGTCTACGGCGCCACCGTCACCACCGTCCTGCGGCAACGGGACGAGACCACGGGGCACCGGACCGACCGGGCGGCGGAACGGTCGAGCACCGTCCGGTCGGCCGTGATCGGCGTGGCCAGCGGTCTCCGCAGTTCCACCGGCATCGCGGCGGTACTGCTGTCGGGTGCCCCGGGCTCGGCACACCGGGCCCGCCTCGTTGGCGCGACCGCCTCGTCGGCGCCGAACTGGTCGCCGACAAGAACCCGAACGTACCGTCGCGCCTCTCGCCGCCCGCGCTCACCGGACGACTCATCGCAGGCGGCGGAGGCGCCGCGGCGCTGGCCCGCCGCGACCGGGTCGACACGGCGTCGGCCCTGATCATCGGAACTGTCGGTGCCCTCGCCGGCTCGTTCGGCGGCGCGTGGTGGCGGCAGTGGGCCGGCCGGCGGATGCCAGACTGGCGGGCCGCGCTCGCGGAGGATGCTGCGGCGCTCACGATGGCGGCGTCCGCACTTCGACGTCCCGCGCGGTCCTCGTCGGTCAGCGCATCGAGATAACGCCGCGCCATCACACGCTGCACGACGCGTCGGGCCGGGCCGCCGAGACCGGTGAACCACCGTCCCGACTTGGGGAACGCCGAGATCGTCGCGGCGACCTGCCCGGCGGGCCGCAGTTCGACGTCCGTCGCACAATCGAAGAAGGAGGAGAAGCGGAACCCTGCTGGAGGTGAGCAATGCGTCCGGAAGAGCCGGCACCGGTGCACACGCCGATCCGGTGGTGGCGGCTCGGCCCGTGGAGCCGCAACCGCCTGATGCGGTCTTTTACGCTCGTACGCAACTCGCCGAAGACGCACCACCCCCACGAGCTGCGAGGGCAGAGCTTGAGTCGGGGGTGAAGAACAACTCCAAGCCATATCGAGAGAAGGGAACCCCCTATGTCACTCAACTCCGCGAGCCGTGTCGTTGTCCTCGGCGGCACCAGCGGCATCGGACTCGCAGTCGCCCAAGCGGCTTCGGAAGCCGGGGCGGCCGTCGTCGTCGCTTCACGCAACCCCGACTCGGTCACCGCCGCACTGAAGAAGCTGCCCGACAACGCGGTCGGGCACTCTGTGGATGCATCGTCCACCGAGTCCATGCGCGCCTTCTTCGACGAGATCGGCCAGTTCGACCACCTCGCCTACACCGCAGCAGACACCCTCACCAGTACACCGCTCGAGGACTACACACCGCAGAAAGCCCAAACCTTCTTCAACCTGAGGGTCGTCTACGCGTTCGAGGCCGTCCGGCTGGCCGTGCCACATCTGCGCCCCGGCGGATCGATCACCCTGACGAGCGGCACCGCCGCCTTCAAAGGCGGACCAGGCTGGTTGCTCGGATGCGCTGCCGCCGGCGCTATCGCCTCCGGTGCGCGGTCCCTGGCCGTCGAGCTGGCGCCGCTGCGAGTCAACGCCGTAGCCCCCGGCGTGATCCGAAGCCCACTGTGGTCCGGCATGACCGAAGCTGAACAACAGCAAATGTACGCCGACACCGGAGCCTCGCTCCCCCTCGGACGAGTCGGGGAGGTACAGGACGCCGCCAAAGCGTATATCCAACTCATGGATCAGGACTACGCCACCGGCATCGTCAGCGTCATCGACGGCGGCACATTGCTCGCCTGACACTCCGACACGAAGCCTCCATCCCCAAAACGGAATCCGCAGCTCGCCGCTTTGTTCGGGCCGGCGAAGAGAGGACAGCGGCATTCGTTCAGTGCCAGTTGGCGCCGAGCAGCTCGGCGATGCGGTCGAGCCGCTGCGGCACGGTGTCTTGTGCAGCCGCAGCCATCCAGTCGCGACCGGGCTCATCCGGTTGTCCCGATCGGTACCGTCCCAGTTCGCGCATCAGGTACACCCAGATCGATTCCTCGATAGGGGGTGCCGCGTTCGAGCGCGCGCTCGTCCTGCGACTTGTAGACCTCAGGGTGGGGATGTTCGTCGTCGTCCGTGGATTTCCTCGCTCAGTGGGTTCACCATCGGCGCGACACCGCACCGGCAGGGCATCCTTTCGGGCGAGCGCCGAGGGGAACTGGAGGGCATGCGTGCCGGCCGCGATCTCCTCGCACGCCGCGCCGATCGTATCCTTCCTGGCTTCGTCGAGGACACCGACCTCGTAGTTGGCGCGGGCGGCGGCCAGTTTCACCAGCGCACAGTTCCGCACGAACACGGTCGTGAACGACGCTTGCCGGCGCCGGTTGCGCTTCCCCGTCGTCCAGGGCTCCGACGGCGACGAAGCCACCTCGATTACCCGGATGTTCCTGTGGCACATCACGAATACGAACCCAGCACCGACGAGGAACAGGGGTGGCCTGCTGCGGGATACCAGAGAGTCGCTTCGCCTCGACCAACTTGGTGGACGCATACGGCGGGGGTGACGTGCCCATCCAAGTGACCGACGACAACGAGCGGATCCTCCCGCCCGCAGTCGGGGACTCCGACGCCATCCCCCACAACCGCCGCGCTGACGCGTACCTCCTCCACCAGAATCGACCTCGACCCATCGTTGTGCGGACACGAAATACAGCACGCCGAGCTTAGACATACCAAGTGCGCCGGAGCAATCCGTTGGGCTCCACGGCGTTGACCCGGGGACGTGCCTCACCCGACGGCACTGTGGTTGCCAACCTTGCACTCACACATCGCGCGAAAAACGAACAACTCGGTCAAGGCGGGTGAGCACGATCAGCGCACCGAAATGCCGCGAGCCACCGATTGCGCCTGACCACCTCACCAGCCGTGGCCTTGGCCGGCTCGATGCTGTTGTCGGGCTCGCCGTCTGGGACGATGTCGACGCAGCACGTGGGCGGCTGAAGGTGGTTCACTGCGACAGTGATGAACCATTCCGGACGGCATTGCGGATCCCTCAGGCTCAATTAGCCGGTCAATGCTACGACATTGCGATGATCGAATCATTCTGGGCAGAATACAAACTGAGCTACTCGACAGGAATAAGTGGCGAACTCGGATCGAGCTGGCGAACGCGATCTTCGACTACCTCGAGATATTTTCACATCGCCAACGGCGTCACTCCACGCTCGGCATGCGCACTCCGATAGAGTTCGAGGTGCTTCGCCGATCCATCCAACCCGTGGCCTGATATCCAGTGACGCCACTCCACAGAACCCGGGACACATCAAACCATTAGCGGCAGAATCGATTGACACTGGGAATCCTTGCCGTGACAGGCTCGACGGCCTGTCGAGCACCACCTCGCGAGCAAGGACCGCGGTAGATGGTGGCGTCCCACACCGACCGGTTCGACAACGGGCGCGTCGGTCAGTCGTAGAAGGTTCTCGGGACGATCGTGCACCCACGCTGGGTGAACGCACCGCAGATCGGTACGACCCCGAACTGATTGCAGTGGTCGGCGATGAAACCACAGACCACTTCCGTGGCGGGTCGCACTCCCGCGCGAAGGGTATCTACGTCGTCCCACACGCGTGACGATCCGCACGATCGCCGAGTGGACGTCGCTGAAGACGGAGACGGTGCGCGTCCGCAAGGCCGAAGTGACAGGCGATGGCACGCCTCCGCTTCGTATTCGATGCCAAGGCCGAACTGCGGCATTCCGCCGAAAGAATGCCGCTTCCGTCCGAGGCGACTGGACCAGGAAGAATCGCCGAGCGTCGCAACTGCGTCAATGTTCGGAAATTCTGGACCAGAGAATCCAGCTCTATTCTTCTCCGAAGAACCGGATACGTTCGCTATCTCCGAGAGCCATTGAGGCCCTTGCAGTGAGGAGAGCCAACTTATGGCCGAGATTCACCAAGCCGATCTCGTCGACACGATCCAGCGGGGCAATGAACGTCGCTAGGCCTTCAAATCCGGAAACACTTGTAACAGGGGCACAGACGCCACCAACACCTTCATAAAACTCGCCCTCATCGGTCGCATAACCGTTGCGTCTGGTGACCTCAAGCTCTTCCTTGAATGCACCGAGGTCTGTAATGCTGCGCTTTGTGTAGGAACCCAACTCAGCGGGAAGGTCATCGCCGGACCACGCGTAGTAGACCTGCCCCCAAGACGACGCGTCTAGCGGGATACGCCCGCCGAACGGAATTGCGACATTGGAGGCCCCCCCGCGATAGGAGTTGAGGACAAGATGGTGTCGATTCCAGGGTACGGCGACCGAGGCCGTGACACCCAGCTCCTGCGCGGCATTGACCAGTTCCATCCAAGTCGATCGGTAGATCGGGGTGTTCCGCGCGAAAGCCGATCCAAGATAGAAAAGCTGAGGTCCGAGCTGATACCGCTTGTCGTGGACCTGTACGACGGCGCCCTCCCCTAGGAGGTGCCCGAGGATCGAGTGGGCAGAACTTGGCGCTACACCGATCTCCTCGGCTATGGCGGTTAGGGTCATCGACCCTGCGGAATGACGCAACACCTGGAGGACGGCGAACGCCTTACCGATGGCACTACTTGCGGTACCTTCAGTAACTGCACCCTGATCGCTATTCTTTGAGGCCACACGACTATATTGCCACGCACCAGGCCAATTGTCGAATCCTGATACGGTTCTGTCGAACGACTTCCCGATTTCGACCCGCGCCTGTCAGATCCGATGCAGTCCGCACCCCGTCTCTGTCGACGCAATCCTGCCCCGCCGGCGAGGCGCATTCCGCCCCAGTAGCCGCCACCCTTGCGTGCAGATCGCGTCGCCCGACGCATTCTTCCGCCGGACCCAGTCCAGTCCCATTGGCGGCGCGAAAGCCTTCACCGACGGAGGCCATTTCAGGCGTCGAAATCCCAACCCCGCTCGGCCGGCCTCCCCGACCGAGCGGACCATCATGCGACTAGCTGGGCTGGCAGACCGTAGTAAGCGAATTCCGTCTCTTCTCGCTCATCTCGCCGAATCACCTTCCAGCTGGAAACGATCCTTCGAAGTGTATCTGATTCGAACTAGTTCATTCGTCCATGATTGTTTACAGAATTTGATTCCTCATGTGGCCGTACGGTTTCCGATCTTCGTCGCCGAGCCCTTGACGATTCACCCTGGTCGAACTACTGTTGCGCTCGTCACAATTCGATTCGATATGTTCGAAGGCTATTCGAATCACACCTTCCCTGCGGCACACATGCGAAAGGTCCTTACATGCCAGCGTCCAGCGAAGATCAACTTTCCCCAGTCGAGATAGACGCCCCCCCGGCCGTTGCCCGCAGCGGGCGAACCCGAATGATCACAGCCGCCACCATCGGGCACGTTATCGAGTACTACGATTTCACGCTGTACGCGATCATGGCGACGACGCTGGCTCCGCTCTTCTTTACCAATCAGAGCGCAAGCACAGCCTTGCTGTCCACATTCGCCGTGTTCGCGGTACCGTTCCTCGCCCGCCCGCTAGGCGGTCTGATCTTCGGTCACTTCGGAGATCGCATAGGACGTAAGAAGGTCTTGATACTTACCATCCTCATGATTGGTGCAGGGTGCGGGTTGATTGGGCTTCTACCAACGTACGACACCATTGGCGTGTTAGCTCCCGTCGGACTGTTTCTTCTCCGGGTCGTACAAGGCATCTCGGCCGGCGGAGAACTCACGGGAGCGACGACCTTCGTCGTGGAATCAGCCCCACAGAATCGTCGGGGGCTGTTCGGGGGAATTCTCGGTGCCGGTCCATTGGTCGGAACTGCCTCGGCGGCAGGAGCAGTCCTTATCCTCAACACCGTATTCACTCCGGAGCAGATCACAGGCGGGGCCTGGCGCATCCCCTTCCTTGTCGCGTTTGCACTGACGGCAATCGCTCTCTACATCCGGTGGCAGTTGGAGGACTCACCAGAGTTCCTTGCCGCCAAAGATTCTGACAACCTCAGTGCCAAACCGCTTCAAGAGGCAATCGCCTCGAATCCTCGGACCGTGTTCAAGATCTTCTGTGTAGCGCTATTCACCGCCGTGAACGGATATGCCGGCGTGGTCTACATGGTCACTTACCTGACCAAGACACTCGGGCACACGCCGAAGTTTTCATCTGCCCTCACTAGCTTCGGATTCCTGGCGATTGCGATCTTGATTCCGCTCTTTGGATTGTGGTCGGATCGTGTGGGCCGGAAGCCAGTGCTCCTGGCGTCGATGATTACAGCTGCTGTTCTGGTTCCGTCAATGATGTGGCTGATGGGGGCCGTCCCGACCACGATCGGTGTCATCATCGCCTTCGAAGTGATGGGGATCTCGCAGGTGCTGTTGAATTCGGTCGCCTACACCTTCTTTGCTGAGTCTTTCCCCACAAACGTTCGGTTCTCGGGCATGGCGATCGCTTTCAACAGTGCGCAGATAGTGGGGGGGTTGACGCCCTTCGTCGCGACGTACCTGATCCAGTCAACCGGAAACAATCTCATGCCTGGGTACATGGTGGCGGTTTCTGCGGTGATCGGCATTCTCGGCCTACGCGGCCTGCCGGAAACTGGCAAGAGTGCATTGCTCAAGGCGGAAGCGCCACGCCGTTCCGCGATCACGTCGTAGAAGACCTGTCCTTCAGGGCTTGCGTTGCCAGCAGCTGCGCCAGCCCTGAAGTCCGTCTACCTCTGCAGGCAAACTACGCCAGTTTACGGTCGGCCGAGGCGCCACCTGTCAGGTCCCAGACTCCGCAAGACCGGATGTCGGTGGCGGACCGAGAACGGCGGACTACCGCCGGTACGGTCGGCGGGCGAGACGCGGTCCCCGATACCCCAGTCTGCTCGAACGTCAACGAATCGCCACGCTTCGGGCGGCGGGGCACTCGATTCGGGGGGGGGTGGCCAGGCAATTGGGTCGATCGGCGTCGACGGTCAATCGTGAGTTGCAGCGCAACACCGTACCGCATAATCGTGGCTGCTATGACGCCACTCTGGCGCACTCACGCGCCACGGGGCGCTCGATCCGACCCCGGCAGGATCCGTCCACTCGACGACCTGGATCTTCGCGCGAAGGTGCAGGAATACTTGAGCTCGAGTGGAGTCCGAAGTAGATCGCCGTTGGCTGCGGGTTTGCAGTTTCCCAATCTCCAGCTGCCACGACTGCCACGACTGCCACGACTGCCACGACTCCATTTACCAGTCCCTTTACAACAGCGGGTGGTCAGGGTTGTGCCGCACGCTGACCACCCGCAAGCTTGGGACCAGCGTCCGCTGGGCCGACGAACGCCGGATTCGTTTCACCCGCCCGATCCCAGTCGATCGATGCACGCCCCGATGTGGTCGAAAACCGCAGCTGGACTGGGGATTGGGGCGGGCCGATTCGGGCCAAGTACGCCTACCTGGGAGCGTTTCTGTGGACTCCCTGCGCGCCAACGCAATCTGCGACAGGAGATCTGATCGTCGGACGGTCGAGCAGGTCCTCAATCAGCACCTCGTCGAGCGGTGCTGCCGCTACGTCCGGCTCTTGCATCTGCCTGGCGGGCCCCGCGTCGAAACCCTTCGCCGAGGCCCCGAGTGCGCTGGTCGAACAGATCCCAGAGCATGCCCGTTGGACCATCATTTGGAACCAGGGGCCTTCAGATGGCGCCATGATCTGTTCGGCATCCGTTCACCGAGGGAATCTACTTCGCTCATCCCGCCTCACCTTGGCTGCGTGGCGCGAACGACAAACGAACGGAACGCTGCGGCAGTACTTCCCCAAGAGCACCGATCTGTCCGTCCACGGCCCCGAGGCGCTGCGCGAAGTCGAGGAGCGTCTGAACAACCGGCCACACAAGAACCTCAACTAGCGAACACCGGCACAAGTTTCGCCGAGGATCTGGCACCACCGACAGTGTTGCGACGACTACTCGAATGCGCGTGCCATACCCTGGTCAACGCCCGATGGCGGTAACGACTCAAATTCTTCGGTCTGCGTGTACTCGTTCAGACGTGGCTAGAGTGTGTCTGCTAATTGCGGACGCGGTGATGAATAACGAGCGCAGCGAGGAGTACGCCACCAAGGTAGGTGGTGGCGTACTTGTCGTAGCGAGTGGCGATGCCACGCCACTGTTTGAGACGCCCGAAACCACGCTCGACGGTGTTGCGTTCGCGGTAGCGGTCCTTGTCGAATGCCGGCGGCCGACCCCCGTCCGATCCCTTCGCCTT
>NZ_JBHWUE010000015.1:0-133721 GCF_042738615.1 Rhodococcus sp. NPDC059968 | reverse complement strand
GGGCGGAAAAACCCTGGTCAACACCCCCAACGAAATGTGATCAGACAACCGCTGATCACTGCTCGGCTTCACCCATCCCACACGTGGCACGGGCTCGAGAATAACAGCCGTGTGATTCTAAGTAAACGGTATTGCGGCTAGACCGCCGCGAGATCCCTCCAGATCTGCCGCTGCGCCTTCTCGATGTGCCGGGGCGCCTTCGGCTCCCAGAGGAGCGGCATTCCCGCCTCCTCCGGTGTGCGGTCGGCCTTCCTCTGGTTACAGGGGACGCAGCAGGCGACGAGGTTGGCCCACGTGTTCGGGCCGCCGCGGCTCCTCGGCAGCACGTGGTCGATGGTCGTCGCGACCGGCTCGGCGCAGTAGCCGCAGCGATTGCGGTCGCGCCGGAAGACGCCCGCAAACGTCGCGCGGCTGCTGTCGGTCACCAGCACGGAGTGCTGGACGTAGACGTAACGCAGCAGTCGAATGGTCTGCGGCAGGCTGATCTCGACGCGTTGCGAGCGAATCGGGAACGGAGGCTCTCGATCGGCGACCGTCTCGGCCGCACCGACGCTGATCAGCACGACGGCGCGCTCCGCGGGAATCTCGCAGAGGGCCTCGTACGTGACGTTGAGGACCAGCACACCCGCTCGCGACCAGTTGCGGGCGTCGAGGGTGCTGCCGGGTGGGTTACGGGTGGGGTGCCTCACGGGAGATCTCGGTTCTGTCGTCGGTTCGCGGCGGTGGGGGCACGCCGGGCGACGGAAGCCGAGTCAGGCGTGCCGGGCGGAGCGGTAGGTCTTCGGGGCGGGCATGATCCCGCGTTCGTCTTGCCTGCCGGCGGGGAAGGAGGAGGCTGCGCCCGTGCGTGACGGCTGCAACCGGGCTGTGTGGGCTGTGGGCAGTGCGCGCATCGCTACTTCCTTCCCGAACTCGACGTGTGAACCGATCGGAACACGTCGAGCATCACACAGCGCGCCGCCCGCGTCCTGGCATTTTTCGCGCCGTCGGACCCGTGAGCCGGGGCCTGTCGAATCGGACAGGACGCGCGACACGTCCGATGGATGCGGTGAAGTAGCGGTTCTCTCGCTACGGTGTTCGATACGTACCCCGAATGAAGGAGACATCGTGGCACTTCCCCAGCTCACTGACGAACAGCGGGCAGCAGCTCTCGAGAAGGCCGCCGCCGCTCGTAAGGCACGCGCAGAGCTCAAGGACAAGCTCAAGTCCGGCGACATCACCCTCAAGCAGGTCCTTTCCAAGGCCGACGTCGACGACATCATCGGAAAGACCAAGGTCAGCGCCATTCTGGAAGCCCTGCCGAAGATCGGCAAGGTGAAGGCCCAGGAGATCATGGCCAACCTGGAGATCGCTCCGACGCGCCGCCTCCGTGGCCTCGGCGACCGTCAGCGCGACGCCCTGCTGGCGCACTTCAGCTGACACGTTCCCCGGGTGCCCGCCCCACCGCCTTCCGGCGACGGGCGGGCGCCCGGACGCGTCTTTCCTGCCCTCTGCCCTCGGCGAGTGCAACCTGAAGGTTGCGCAAAGAGTACCGATGTGCAACCGCGAGGTAGCACATTGCCGAGAGGTGAGGATGAGGATCATCGTGAGCGTTCCGGACTCATCCCAGGACAGGATCGAGCGCGAGATCCAGATCGATGCCCCCATCGAGCGGGTGTTCCGGCTGGTGAGTGAACCCGGCTGGTTCATCGGCGACGGCGAGCCCGGCAAGACGACCACCACACTGTGAAGGCGACGTCTTCGTCGTGGACTTCCTCCCCAGTGCCGAGCGGCGCGCGGCCGCCTACGAAGGCAACGTCGAGGGCTGGGAAATGCAGCTCGCGTTCGCCAAGCGCGACGCCGAAAGCGGCTAGCGCGAAGCATCCGTCGCGCTGGTGTGCCGACCTCGCTGACCGCAGTCGGGGGTTGCGGTCAGCGAGGTCGGTGCGCCGCCGATTCCGGAGGCACGCTCGGATAGTCGTCGGGTCAGTGCACTTCGTTACGCGCCTCGTCCGCTCGGATGTCGACGGGACTGAATCGGGGAGTACGGAGTCGGGTCGATGTCCGGTCGCCGCTCGTCCACGAGATCCGCGAGGATGCGCGCCGAACCGACCGCCATGGTCCAGCCGACGTGACCGTGACCGGTGTTGAAGTACAGATTGTCGCGGCGTCCCAGGCCGATCATCGGCGGGCCGTCGGGCGTCATCGGGCGAAGGCCCGTCCGGTATCTGGCCGTATCCCAGTCGACGGCGCCGGGGAACAGTTCGTTTCCCGCGTCCACGATTCCCGCGTAGTCGGCGGGGGAGTGACTGCGGTCGTATCCGACGAATTCGGCGGTGGCCGACATTCTCAGTTCGTCACCGAACCGCGACCAGGCGACGAGCGTCTTCTCGTCGATGCCGCCCACCACCGGCGCGCGTTCGGGGTCCTTGACGGTCGCGGTCAGCGTGTATCCCTTGGCCGGGTAAACGGGCAGTCGGAGGCCGACGCTCCTCGCGACGAGAGCGCTCGCGGCCCCGGCGGCGAGGACGTAGGCATCCGCGCGAATGTCGCCCTGATCGGTGACGGCTGAAGTGATGGCCGCGCCGTCGCTCTCGAGGCCCACGACGGACGTGCCCAGGTGGAACCGGACCCCCAGCTTTCGGCATTCCTCGGCGAGCCCCACCGAGAATCGGTGCGGGTCGCCGGTGCCGTCGGTGCGGTCGTGGATCGCCCCGGCGAACGCGGCCGTCCCGTGCCGAAGGGCGGGCTCCGCGGCCGTGATCTCCTCGGGGCCCAGCACGTCCTGCAGCTGTCCGTGGTCGCGGAGCAGCTGCGAGTTCACCTGCGCTCGTTCGAGTTCCGCTTCGTCCCTGTACAGGTACAGCACGCCGTTCCGTGTCTGGCAGTACTCCAGGTTCTCGCGGGCGGTGAGTTCGTCCATCAGCTGCTGGCTGTACCGGGCCAGTCGGAGCTTCGCGAGGGTGTTCGACCGCGCCCGGGAGGCCGTGCACTCGCGGAGGAATCGCACACCCCACCGGGCGAGTTCGGCATCCGCCCGGGGGCGGACGCGGATCGAGGTTGACGCGCCGAGCAATGATCGGACCAGCATGGTGGGAGCCGACGGCGACGCCCACGCGTAGGAGTGGCCGGGGGCGATCAGTCCGGCGGTGCTTGCGCTGGTGTCGGATGCGACCTCGCTGCGCCGGTCGTATACGTGAACCTCGTGTCCACGCTCGGCGAGAGCGTGAGCGGTCGCCACACCGACGACCCCTGCTCCGAGTACCGCCACCTTCATTTCGCTTCCTTTCCTTCGGTCGAGCCCCGGCCCGTGACGGCAATGGCCTGTATCTCCACGAGCAGCTTCGGGTCCAGCAGGTCCGCGACTACGGTTGCCCTGGCCGGTCGGTGCTCTGCGGCGAACCAGCGCATCCATTCCTCGTTGAAGCGCGGGCCGTCGCCGGCGTTCGCGAGATACACCGTGGCCGAGGCGATGTCGTGCAAGGTTGCGCCGGTCGCGGCGAGAACCCTGTCGAGTCGTGTGAGGGAGTGACGTGTCTGCTCCACCACGTCGTTGCCGACGACGTTGCCGGTGTCGTCGAACGAGACCTGGCCGGAGACGAATACGAGGTCGCCGACCCTGCGCGCCGACGGGTATGGGCTGGTGGCTGTGGTCACGCCGGGAACGTCCACGATGTCACCCATGGTCGCGCTCGCCGGCTTTGGTGGTCTCGTTGTCGCCGCGCAGCACTTCCTTGACGTAGAAGCGCCAGCCGAGGAATCCGACCCAGAGGGTGACGGCGATGACGGCGGTCGGTACCCCGTAATAGAGCAGGACGGAAATCATGCGAATTCTCCTTCAGTGACGCGGACGGCAGGCTGCTGCCGGCGCGGATAACGGGACGCGGTGGCCACGGCGACCGTGACGAAGACGAGCAGGTTGGCGACGACGCCGGGCACCAGCCCATCCAGTCCGAACGGAGCGTCGAGGCCCCACTGCCACACCGCGGTGACGATCGCGCCCGCCGTGATCGCCGACAGTGCCGCCGGAGCGGACCGCACGCCGAACAGCACGGCGCCGAACAGCGGAACGATGACCGTGGGAGCCCACAATGTGTAGCTGTAGAGAAGGGCGTCGACGATGGACGGAACGCTGAGTGCGAAGATGGTCGCTCCGGCACCGACGACGACACTGGTGGCCCGCTCGATGGTGAGCCGCCTCGACGGTGGCAGTTCGGTTGGGCTGAGTGGCTGGTAGATGTCCTTGGTCAGGACGACGGCGGTGGAATTGAGATAGGAACTGGCCGTCGACATTACGACTGCCATCAGCGCCGCCACCACCAATCCGAGAACGCCGACCGGCATCAGATTTATCACTACGGTCGGAAGCGCCTGATCGCTTTCGATGTCCGGGTACAGGACGAGTGCGATCAACCCGAGGGACGCCGAGGTGAAGAAGAAGAAGAACGAGAAGAACCCGGCCAGTGCGTAGCCCTTACGGGCGTGCCGCGAGTCGGGGGTGGAGAACGTCCGCTGCGCGTACGGTGGGACCAGCGTCTCGCCGAGGAGTAGTGCCGCGAAGAGCGTGAGGAACTGTGCGGGGGAGTAGTCGCCCATGAACGAAAGGTGCTCGGCGGGAACACTGTCCAGGAGGGCCGACGGTCCGCCGACGGCGTCGAGCCCGATGAGAAGTGCCACCGGCAGTAGCACTCCCAGGAAGACGAACTGCAGCAGATCCGTCTGGATTACCGCCCACGCCCCACCGAACGAGGAGTAGAGCACGACCACTCCCATGCCGATGATCACCGCGGGCACGGTGGGCACGTCGAGGGTGGCGTTGACGACGGTACCGATTGCCAGGGCCTGGGCGCCGAGGATGCCGGCACACAGGACGACGGACAGTACGCCGGTGACCAGTCTCGCCGGTCGGCCGTAGTGTGCCTCCATGATGTCGCCGAGGGTGTGGGCACCGATGTAGTTCTTGAGTCTCGGTGCGACGAAGTAGCCGACGAGCACCGTCTGAACGCCGAACGCGCAGAAGGCGAACATGTACACGTATCCGTCGCGCATGGCGGCGCCGGCGACGCCGAGCGATGCTCCGCCGCCGAGGAAGGCCGCGGCCAGGCTGCCGAAGAAGACCGGCCAGATGATTCGGTTGCCTGCCACGGCGAAATCGTCCGGCGACTTGACGCGTCGCATGGTCTGGACGCCGATCAGGACGAGTAGCAGGAAGTAGGCACCGAGAAGTATCCAGTCGAGGATTGCCATGTGAACTCCTAATTGGGATGAACCCATCGTAGGAACGGTCTGTGACCGTGGTCACTAGGCAAGTTGACCTTGATCTACACTGAGATCGATACTCAGTTGTGCGATATGCACAATCATCCAGATGAGGTCGGAAGGGCTGTCGATGCTGAGTGAGGCTCTGGCGCAACAGATCGCGAATGAGATCACCGACGTCATCGGGTTCAACGTGCTCATCACGGATGCCTCCGGAACAGTGGTCGGCAGCGGGGACGAACGTCGCATCGGCCAGTTCCACGAGGCGTCGATCGAGGTGATCCGTGCGCGGCGCATGATCGCGCACTCGGCAGCGGACGTCCGCGACCTCGTCGGCAGTCTGCCCGGCGTCACCATTCCGCTCGTCATCGACGGTGACGTGGTGGGCACGATCGGGCTGTCCGGCTCACCCGAGCAGGTCGAACAGTTCGGGCTTGTGGTCAAGAGGCAGACCGAAATCCTGATGCAGGAGGCCTCGCGGATCGGTACCCGGCTGACCTACGAGCGGGCAGCGGAAGAACTGCTCCGCGACATCTGTGACTGGCATCGCTCCACGTTCACCGAGGCCCAGATCTCGCGGCGGGCAACAGGTCTGGGATACGATCTGCACCTTCCCCGGGTCATGGTGCTGATCGGCTACGACAGTCACACCGACGACGTCGCCGCCCTGGGGCAGCCCGTGTCCCACCGGGTCCTGCGCGCCGTGCAGGACGCCTTCGACTCCGCGACCGATCTGGTCGCACCGCTCGCCCGGCAGGTCGTCGCGGTCACCACCGTGGTGACCGCAGCGACGCCCGCGGCGGATGCGGCTCTGACGGGCCGGTGCCGGAAGTATGTGTCGCTGGTCCGCGAACGGGGATGGGACACCCGTGTGGGGATCGGCTCGATCGCGCACGGGGTCGAGCAGCTCAATCTCTCGTCCCAGGACGCGTACGACGCGCTCCGGCTCGGCGCGGTACTCGACCCACGCGGGCAGGTCTACGACATCGACCGGTTCCGCCTCCATCAGGCGGTGTCGGTGATACCTGCGGAAACTCCTGACAGACTGTCACGGGCCGTGCTCGGCGGGTTGACCACCGACAACGACTGGCCGCACCTGCAGGAGACGCTGATAGCCTGGGGGGAGTGCGGGTTCAACTCCAGCCAGGCGGCGAAGCGGCTGCACGTCCACCGCAATACCCTCGCCAACCGGCTCGACAAGATCGCCCGGCTCCTCGGTCGCCCGCTGGACGAACCGGGCCTGGGAGTGACGCTCTACCTCGCCTGTGTGGTGGCACAGCGGGCCGGCTGAGCCCCCTGCCGGCGTGTGTGTGAACACCACCGGCGCGGCGTCGCCGTGTCGCCGCCGATCGGCGGCGATTTCGATGCATACTCGACACTCTCGAGTGGTTGCCGCAATGGTTGCGGCAGACGAACCGGAGGAATCCCTTGAACGACCATCACGTGCAGCTCTTCTCCGAGCTGCACAGCACCGCAGGATCCCAGGCAGGCGGCGAAGACGCCGGCGAGGCGCTGCGTCCCGTCGACCCGGAGCATCGCACCGCCACCGAGGTGCACCGCGCGCTGTTCAGCGACCAGTAGCGAGGCGGCCCGGTAGCCCCGTCGTCGGTCGTCCGCGCGTTCATTAGACTCGACGGGTGACCAGTGCAGCTCCAGAAAATCCCCAGAACCGTGCCGATGCCCTCCCGAAGAGCTGGGACCCCAGTTCCGTCGAGGACGATCTGTATCAGGGCTGGGTAGACGCCGGTTACTTCCGCGCGGACCCTCGCAGCGACAAGCCGGGCTATTCCATCGTCCTGCCGCCGCCCAACGTGACCGGCAGCCTGCACATGGGTCACGCTCTCGACCACACGTTGATGGACGCGCTGAGCCGCCGCAAGCGGATGCAGGGCTACGAGGTGCTGTGGCTGCCCGGCATGGACCACGCTGGCATCGCGACGCAGACCGTGGTCGAGAAGCGTCTTGCCGTCGACGGCAAGACGAAGGAAGACTTCGGCCGCGAGCTGTTCATCGACAAGGTGTGGGACTGGAAGCGCGAGTCCGGTGGCACCATCGGCGGCCAGATGCGCCGCATCGGTGACAGCGTCGACTGGAGCCGCGACCGGTTCACCATGGACGACGGGCTGTCCCGCGCCGTCCAGACCATCTTCAAGCGCATGTACGACGACGGCCTGATCTACCGGGCCGAGCGACTCGTCAACTGGTCGCCCGTGCTGCAGACGGCGATCTCCGACATCGAGGTGAAGTTCGAGGACGTCGAGGGTGAGCTGGTCTCACTGCGGTACGGCTCCCTGAACGACGACGAGCCGCACGTCGTGGTCGCGACCACCCGTGTCGAGACGATGCTCGGTGATACCGCCGTGGCCGTCCATCCCGACGACGATCGCTACAAGCATCTGATCGGGACGACATTCGAGCATCCCTTCACGGGGCGCGACATCCCGATCATCGCGGACGAGTACGTCGATCCCGAGTTCGGCACCGGCGCCGTCAAGATCACGCCTGCGCACGACCCCAACGACTTCGAGATGGGCCTGCGGCACAACCTGCCGATGCCGACCATCATGGACAAGACCGGCAAGATCGCCGACACGGGAACGCAATTCGACGGTCTCGACCGCTTCGAGGCGCGCGTCAAGGTGCGCGAGGCGCTCGCCGAGCAGGGTCGCGTGGTCGCGGAGAAGCGGCCCTACCTGCACAGCGTCGGGCATTCCGAGCGCACCGGTGAGTCCATCGAGCCGCGCCTGTCGCTGCAGTGGTGGGTGAAGGTCGAGTCCCTCGCGAAGGCGGCGGGTGACGCGGTGCGCAACGGTGACACGGTCATCCACCCGGCCAGTCAGGAACCGCGTTGGTTCGCCTGGGTCGACGACATGCACGACTGGTGCATCTCGCGTCAGCTGTGGTGGGGTCACCGGATCCCGATCTGGTACGGCCCCGACGGCGAGGTCGCGTGCTTCGGACCGGACGAGACCGCGCCCGAGGGCTGGGTGCAGGATCCCGACGTCCTCGACACCTGGTTCTCCTCCGGGTTGTGGCCGTTCTCGACCATGGGCTGGCCCGAGAAGACACCCGAGCTCGAGAAGTTCTATCCCACAAGTGTTCTCGTCACCGGTTACGACATCCTGTTCTTCTGGGTGGCGCGGATGATGATGTTCGGCACGTACGTGTCGGAGGACGACGCCATCGCGGGGCGGGGCGAGCGAAGCGACGGGGTGTTCAGCGAAGGCAAGTCCGGACCGCAGATGCCGTTCGAGGACGTGTTCCTGCACGGCCTCGTCCGTGACCAGTTCGGCAAGAAGATGTCGAAGTCACGGGGCAACGGCATCGACCCGCTCGACTGGGTCGACCGCTTCGGTGCCGATGCGCTCCGCTTCACGCTGGCCCGCGGCGCCAACCCCGGCAGCGACCTGTCCGTCGGCGAGGATCACGCACAGTCCTCACGGAACTTCGCGACCAAGCTGTTCAACGCGACCAAGTTCGCCCTCATGAACGGGGCCGCGCCGGCGCCGCTGCCGGGGCGCGGCGAGCTGACCGACGCCGACCGGTGGATCCTCGACCGCCTCGAACAGGTGCGCGGGGAGGTCGACGCCTCATTCGACCGGTACGAGTTCAGCAAGGCGTGCGAGGCACTGTTCCACTTCGCGTGGGACGAGGTCTGCGACTGGTACCTCGAGCTGGCCAAGGTGCAGTTCGCCGAGAACGACACGGTCGCGGCGAACACGAGGGCAGTCCTCGGCAACGTCCTCGACGCCCTGTTGCGCCTGCTCCACCCGGTGATCCCGTTCGTCACCGAGACGCTGTGGAAGGCGCTCACCGAGAACGAATCCGTCGTCGTGGCGGACTGGCCGCAGGCGAGCGAGGCCGCCGCGGATGCCGTTGCGGCGCAGCGTGTCGAGGACATGCAGCGACTGGTGACCGAGTTGCGCCGGTTCCGCAGCGATCAGGGGCTCAAACCCTCGCAGCGGGTGCCCGCACGGATCAGCGGCATCGCCGAGGCCGATCTGGACACTCAGCTCGCCGCGATCACGTCGCTGGTGCGTCTGACGGACCCGGAGGACGGTTTCGCGGTGTCCGCGTCGGTGGAGGTGCGGTTGAGCAAGGCGACCGTGACGGTCGACCTCGACACGTCCGGCAACGTCGACCTCGGTGCCGAGAAGGCCCGGCTGGAGAAGGACCTCGCGGCCGCGCAGAAGGAACTTGCCGGAACCACCGCCAAATTGTCCAACGAGGCGTTCCTGGCCAAGGCCCCCGACGCCGTCAGGGAGAAGATCCGCACGCGTCAGCAGATCGCGACGGAAGAAATCGAACGCATCACCAAGCGATTGAAGGAGCTGGAAGGCGCGTGACCTCGCCCGACTTCACGCCGGAGGAAGTCAGCCCTGTCGACCTCGCGGAGCTGACGCTGGTCGAGGCGGAACTCGACAAGCGGTGGCCCGAGACGAAGATCGAGCCGTCCCTCACCCGGATCGCGGCCCTGATGGACGTGCTCGGTTCGCCGCAGCACGGCTATCCCGCCATCCACGTCACCGGCACCAACGGCAAGACGTCGGTGACGAGGATGATCGACGCGCTGCTCACGGCGCTGCACCGGCGCACCGGCCGCACCACCAGCCCGCACCTGCAGCTCGCCACCGAGCGCATCAGCATCGACGGGCGCCCGGTGTCGCCTCGCCGCTACGTCGACACGTACCGGGAGATCGAACCGTACGTGCAGATGATCGACCAGCAGTCGCAGGCGGCCGGCGGCCCCCTCATGAGCAAGTTCGAGGTGCTCACCGCGATGGCGTACGCCGCGTTCGCGGAGGCGCCCGTCGACGTCGCCGTCGTCGAGGTGGGCCTCGGCGGGCGTTGGGACGCAACCAATGTCATCGACGGCGAGATCGCGGTGATCACTCCGATCAGCCTCGATCACGCCGAGTATCTCGGCGACGATCTGGCCGGGATCGCCGAGGAGAAGGCCGGCATCATCAAGAAGGGCCGCGGGGACGCGCTCGTGCCCCGCGACGCCGTCGCGATCCTCGCCGAGCAGACGCCGGAAGTGATGGAGGTGCTGCTCCGCCGTGCCGTCGAGGTGGATGCCGCGGTCGCGCGGGAGGGCTCCGAGTTCACGGTGCTCGCCCGGCAGATCGCGGTCGGGGGCCAGCAGCTCGAACTCCAGGGCCTCGGCGGCGTCTACACCGATATCTTCCTGCCGTTGCACGGGGAGCACCAGGCGCGTAACGCGTCGCTCGCGCTCGCGGCCGTGGAGGCGTTCTTCGGTGCGGGCCCGGAACGGCAGCTCGACCAGGACGCAATCCGGGAGGCGTTCGCCTCGGTCGTCAACCCGGGACGGCTCGAACGTGTGCGCAGCGCCCCGACCGTGTTCCTCGACGCTGCGCACAACCCCGACGGGGCCCGTGCGCTCGCCGCCGCCCTGACCGCCGAGTTCGATTTCCGCAAGCTCGTCGGCGTCGTCAGCGTGATGGGTGACAAGGACGTCGACGGCATCCTGTCGGCGCTGGAACCGGTGTTCGACGAGCTCGTCGTCACGAACAACGGTTCGGCGCGGGCCATGGACGTCGACGATCTCGCCGATCTCGCGGTCGCCAAGTTCGGCGACGAACGCGTCGTCGTGGCGCCCAACCTCGCGGACGCGCTGGAAACGGCCATCGGACTGGCCGAGGAGGTCGCCGAGCCCGGTGAAGCAGTATCGGGGGCGGGCGTCGTGGTCACCGGATCCGTGGTGACCGCCGGTGCGGCCCGCACCCTCTTCGGAAAGGACCCAGCGTGAGCGAGCCGGACTCGAGTGCTTCGGAACCCGAGTTCGGGCCGCCGACCAAGGACCCATGGAAGGGATTCCGCGGGGTGGTCGCGGGAACTCTGATCCTGGAAGCCATCGTGGTGCTTCTCGCCTTGCCGGTCGTCGCGACGGTCGGCGGCGGACTCACCTGGTGGTCCGGAACGTACCTCGTGGGGCTCGCGGTGCTCATGATCCTCGGGGCGGGCCTGCAGGGCCGCCCCTGGGCGATGAAGTACAACCTGTTGTTGCAGGTGGGGCTCCTGCTCGGGTTCTTCGTCCACGTGTCGATCGGGTCGGTCGGAGTGGTCTTCGCCATCCTGTGGGGATACCTTCTCTACTTCCGCCGGAATGTCCGCCAGCGAATGGAGCGGGGCCTGCTGCCGGGGCAGCGGGGCTGACCATTTAGGCTGTGCGCCGTGACTGAGCGCACCCTTGTCCTGATCAAGCCCGATGCCGTTGCCCGCGGATATGTAGGAGAAATCCTCGGTCGTATCGAGCGGAAAGGTCTGACGATCTCCGCGCTCGACCTGCGCACCGCTCCCGGCGACATCGCGGCGGACCACTACGCCGAGCACGAAGGCCGCCCGTTCTACCCCGGCCTGCTGGAATTCATCACGGGCGGCCCGCTCGTCGCGGCAGTGCTCGAAGGTCCCCGGGCGATCGCGGCGTTCCGTCAGCTCGCCGGCGGCACCGACCCCGTCGAGAAGGCTGTTCCGGGCACGATTCGCGGTGATTTCGGGCTCGAAGCCCAGGAGAACCTGGTTCACGGCTCCGACTCGGTCGAGTCCGCCGAGCGCGAGATCGCCCTCTGGTTCCCCCACCTCGCCGCCAACTGACCTACCTCTCCACCGACCCCTCGACCCAGCGACCTGCCCTCCGGGCCGGCGGCGCCATCGCGTGCGGAACATGTTCCAGACCGATACGTGCGCCGCTGGCACGGACTGCGGCACACGTGTGGGATACTGGGGGTGGTCGGACCGCAATTTGTGCACCACGTGGCTTCGACCGGATGACACCACGGCTCGATGCCCTTCATCGCTGCCCCTGCGTCAACAGGAAATACCTGGGCGTTCGGCACGCTGGATGATCAGGCGCTCGCGCCGCGGATGACGGCCATCCGCAAGGCACTACATGGGTGTGCAGTGAAAACGGACACTGCACGCGCTGTGTGGAGCGAGACCAGACAATCTCGCGCTCACATCTGGGGCGCGAGTACACATACTGCGCCCTCGCGTGGCCGCGTGACACTCCCAGACACGGGAGTGGACGCGCCCGGGGGCTGAGGAGACTACGTGGCCGATCAAGCGCCGCCCACAAATTCAGAGCCGAACGAAACGGCCACCGCCGGGAGCGCGGTTCCCGCTCTTCCGGAGAAGATTCGCGTTCACGCCCTCGCGAAGATGCTGGGCGTGACGAGCAAGCAGGTTCTCGCCGAGGCTGCGGCCCTCGGAACCGAACTGCGCAGCGCGCAGTCGAGCCTGCAACGCGATGTCGCCGAGCGTGTTCACGCAGCTTTCACCGCTGCGCAGGCCGCTCCCACCGAGCCACCCGCCGCGGTCGTACCGGTCGCGGAGGCCCCGGCTGTCGAACCGGTCGCGGAGGCCCCGGCCGCCGAACCTGTCGTCGAGGTCGCACCGGAACAGGTTTCGGCTGCCGACGTCGAGGAAGCGGCAGCCGAGCAGACTGTGGCGGCCGAGGAGACTCCGGCTCCGCAGAAAGCTCCGGCCCAGGAAGCTCCCGCCCACGAGCCCGTCCCGGAGGAGGCCGCGGTTTCCGAGCGCGACCTCGGACGTGACCTGTTCACCACCGCGTCCTACCAGGTCGAGGCGCCCGCCGCCGAGCCTGCCGTGGAGACTCCGCACGCCGTCTCGCAGGTCCCGCTGTTCCTGCAGCCCGACCTCGCGGCGGTCGAGACCCCGCCGCGTCGCCGGCGCAGTCGCCGGGACGCCGGCACCCCTGAACCCACCACCGAGCAGCCGCCCGTCGCCGAATCGCGCGAGGACGTCGCCGAGCCCGCGAAGGCCAAAGACACCGGAATCGCGGACACCGGAATCGCGGACACCGGAATCGCGGACACCGGAACCGCCGACACCGAGTCGGACGAGTCCGACGTCGACGGCGATCAGCCGCGCCGTCGTCGGCGCGGCCGTCGCGGACGTGGTCGTGGACGGGGCGAACAGCAGAACGAGCAGGACACCGACACCGACATCGAGGGTGCCGAGGCCGAGGAATCCGCACGCGAGGACAAGGTCGCCGAGACACCGACTCGGGAGCCCGAAGGGACGCCGAAGAAGGATTCCGAGGAGAAGCCCGCGGAGGCCGAGCAGGCCGAAGCCGAGTCCGGAGACGACGAGACCGGTGAGGGTGACTCCGACGGGTCGAGCCGTCGCCGCCGCCGTCGTCGCCGTCGCAAGTCCGGTGGCGAGGGGTCGGGAGAGGCCACGTCCGAGGACGATCCGCCGAACACCGTCGTCCACGAGCGTGAACCTCGCAACAAGAGCCGCTCGAAGGACGAGGTCCAGGGCATCACGGGTTCGACTCGGCTCGAGGCGAAGCGTCAGCGTCGCCGCGACGGCCGCGATGCCGGCCGCCGGCGTCCGCCGATCCTCACGGAATCGGAGTTCCTGGCCCGCCGTGAGGCCGTCGACCGCGTGATGGTGGTGCGCGACCGCATCGCCACCGGGCAACCGCACGCAACGACGCAGGTCGCCGTGCTCGAAGACGGCGTCCTCGTCGAACACTTCGTGACAACGTCGGCGTCGGCCTCAATGGTCGGCAACGTGTACCTCGGGCGCGTCCAGAACGTTCTGCCCAGCATGGAGGCCGCGTTCATCGACATCGGCCGCGGCCGCAACGGCGTGCTGTACGCCGGTGAGGTCAACTGGGAGGCCGCCGGACTCGGTGGCAACTCCCGCAAGATCGAGCAGGCGCTGAAGCCGGGCGACCAGGTGCTGGTCCAGGTCAGCAAGGACCCGGTCGGGCACAAGGGTGCGCGGCTGACCACGCAGATCAGCCTCGCGGGCCGCTTCCTCGTGTACGTGCCGGGCGGCACGTCCACCGGTATCAGCCGCAAACTGCCCGACACGGAGCGCAAGCGCCTCAAGGACATCCTGCGCGACATCGTGCCCTCGGACGCCGGAGTCATCATCCGGACCGCGTCGGAGGGTGTGAGCGAGGACGAACTCGCCCGCGACGTGACGCGTCTGCAGGACCAGTGGGCCGGGATCGAGGCTCAGGCCGCGAAGGCGGAATCCGGCAAGTCCGGTAACCCGCAGGCCCTGTACGAGGAGCCCGACCTTCTCGTGAAGGTCATCCGCGACCTGTTCAACGAGGACTTCTCCCAGCTCGTGATCGAGGGCGAGAAGGCCTGGTCGACGGTCGAGTCGTACATCAAGTCCGTCGCCCCCGACCTCATGCCGAGGCTCGAGCAGCACACGTCGGACAACGGTGTCGATGTCTTCGAGGCGCACCGCATCGACGAGCAGCTGGCGAAGGCGCTCGACCGGAAGGTCTGGTTGCCGTCCGGCGGCACGCTCGTGATCGACCGCACCGAGGCCATGACCGTGGTCGATGTGAACACCGGCAAGTTCACCGGTGCCGGCGGAAACCTCGAGGAGACCGTCACGCGGAACAACCTCGAGGCTGCCGAGGAGATCGTCCGGCAGATGCGCCTGCGCGACATCGGCGGCATGATCGTCGTCGACTTCATCGACATGGTGCTCGAATCGAACCGCGATCTCGTGCTGCGACGCCTGACGGAGGCCCTGGGCCGGGATCGCACCCGCCACCAGGTGTCCGAGGTCACGTCGCTCGGCCTGGTCCAGATGACGCGGAAGAAGCTGGGCACCGGGCTGGTCGAGGCGTTCTCGACGACGTGTGAGCACTGCCACGGCCGGGGCATCATCGTCCACACCGAGCCGATCGAGGTGAAGACCTCGGAGGACAACGGTGCGCGCGGGTCGTCCCGCGGCGGCGACTCCGGTGGCTCCCGCAAGAAGCGGGGACGCGACAAGTCGTCCGGCGGGGAGACCTCGCAGCCTCCCGTGCACGAGGAGACCCCGACGGTGGACGTCGCCGTCAAGCGGGCCCACCCGGTCGCTCTCGCGATGGCACACCACCATCACGAGGAGGAGGCCGCGCACGCGCACAGCGGGTACGAGGCGGAACCGGCCGAGCAGCCTGCCGCGGCGGTTCCCGAGCCCGAGCAGCCGGTCGCCGCCGTGGCGGAGACACCGGCGGCGGATCTGCCCGGCATCGAAGAAGCCGTGGTGGAGGCCCCGGCAGCGGTCGCAGCGGAAGCCGTCGTGGCACCCGAGGCGGAGGAAGCCGTGGCCGAAGAAGCCGTGGCCGAGGAGCCGGTCGTCGAAGCTGCGCCGGCCGAAGCGGCACCGGTCGCCGAGGCCCCGGAACCCGTCGTGGAGCGCGAGCCCGAACCGGAACCGGTGGCCCCGCCGCGGCGTAGGAGCCGTCGGGTGTCGAGGGCAGCGGCAGCGCCGGTGTCCGAAACCCCGAGCACCGGGACCGTATTCGTGATTCCGACACAGGAGCCCGGGGTGGAGCACGCACCGGAGCCGGAACCGGCCATGTCGGCTTCGGCCGTGAGCGGACCGCCGGCGTCCTCGCCGGACGGCGCGGATTCGCAGGCAGCGCCGCGCAGGCCGCGACGCCGCCGGGCCGCGGCACGTCCCGCCGGCCCGCCGGTGGACGCCGACAACTGACCAGGGAGCTCGGGAAGGCAATCGACGCCGGTTTGTACGGAACGGTTGCCTTCCTGTAACCTTGACCAGTCGCTACTCGGCGATGAAGGTCAGCTGTGCCCTCACCTGTGAGGGCTGCGCGATCTCGACCGAGCTAGCCGTCACACCAGACCAGTCGCGCACACTGTGGCGCGAGCAAGTTCGAAGAAGCAAGGGGTAGCCCTCCGATGGCAACGTACGCGATCGTCAAGACCGGCGGAAAGCAGTACAAGGTCGCTGTTGGTGACCTCGTCAAGGTCGAGAAGATCGAGGGTGAGCCCGGCACTGCTGTCTCGCTTGCTCCCGTTCTCGTCGTCGACGGATCCGATCTGACGACCGACGCCGACAAGCTGGCCAAGATCTCGGTCACGGGTGAGGTCGTCGAGCACACCAAGGGCCCGAAGATCCGGATCCACAAGTTCAAGAACAAGACCGGCTACCACAAGCGTCAGGGCCACAGGCAGAAGCTGACGGTCCTCAAGGTCACCGGCATCAAGTAGCTAGAGCTTCAGAGCTGATTTCCCCCGAGGAGGGTCAAGAACATGGCACATAAGAAGGGTGCATCCAGCTCCCGTAACGGTCGCGATTCAAATGCTCAGCGACTCGGCGTGAAGCGTTTCGGCGGCCAGTCCGTCAGCGCCGGCGAGATCCTGGTGCGTCAGCGCGGAACTCACTTCCACCCCGGCGTCAACGTCGGTCGTGGCGGCGACGACACGCTCTTCGCGCTCTCTGCCGGTGCCGTCGAGTTCGGCACCAAGCGCGGACGCAAGACCGTGAACATCGTTCCGGCGGCGGCAGAGGCCTAGTCCTGCCGCGAGTATGCATCGTCCCGTGAGGGACGTTTCAAGCTCCCAATAGGGGCGGACCTGGGTCGTGATACCCGGTCCGCCCCTATTGTTTTTTCAAGAGTGAGATCAACACAATTGACTGAGGAAGGATCCGGCAGTCATGTCCCGATTCATTGACCGCGTCGTGCTGCACGTCAGCGCCGGAAAAGGCGGCAATGGCTGCGCCTCCGTACACCGGGAGAAGTTCAAACCGCTCGGTGGCCCGGACGGAGGCAACGGCGGGCGTGGCGGTGACGTCGTGCTCGAGGTGGACGGCAACGTCCATACCCTCCTCGACTTCCATTTCCACCCCCATGCGAAGGCCACCAACGGCAAGCAGGGGATGGGTAGCAACCGTGACGGCGCCCAGGGCGACGACCTGATCCTGAAGGTCCCCGACGGCACCGTCGTCCTCGACGAGGACGGCCAGATCGTCGCCGACCTCATCGGTGTCGGCACCCGCTTCGAGGCCGCCCAGGGTGGCCGCGGCGGACTCGGCAACGCGTCCCTCTCGTCCAAGGCGCGCAAGGCGCCGGGTTTCGCGCTCCTCGGTGAGGACGGCGTCGAGCGGGAACTGGTCCTCGAACTGAAGTCCGTGGCCGATGTCGGGCTGGTCGGGTTCCCTTCGGCGGGCAAGTCCTCGCTCGTGTCGGTGCTGTCGGCGGCGAAGCCGAAGATCGCCGACTACCCGTTCACGACGCTCGTGCCGAACCTCGGTGTGGTGTCGAGCGGCGACACGACGTTCACGGTGGCCGACGTGCCCGGGTTGATCCCCGGCGCGAGCGACGGCCGCGGACTCGGACTGGACTTCCTGCGCCACCTCGAGCGGTGCGCCGTGCTGGCCCACGTCGTCGACTGCGCGACGCTAGATCCCGGCCGCGACCCGATCTCCGACATCGATGCGCTCGAGGCCGAACTCGCGGCGTACAAGGGCGCGCTGTCCGGGGACACCGGGCTCGGTGACCTCGCGGACCGTCCCCGCATCGTCATCCTGAACAAGGCGGACGTGCCGGAGGCGGCCGAGCTGGCCGAGATGGTCACCCCCGACCTCGAGGCCCGCGGATGGCCGATTTTCACGATCTCGGCTGTCAGTCGAGAAGGGTTGCGCCCGTTGACGTTCGCGCTGGCGAAGCTGGTTGCGGACTACCGTGAGGCGAACCCGAAGGCCGAGCCGAAGCGTCAGGTGATCCGCCCGGTGATCGCGAACGAGAACAGCTTCAGCGTCGTCGCCGATCCCGAGATCCCCGGTGGGTTCATCGTCCGCGGCACGCGGCCGGAGCGCTGGGTGCGGCAGACGCAGTTCGACAACGACGAGGCCGTGGGCTACCTCGCCGACCGCCTCGCGCGGCTCGGTGTGGAAACCGAACTCGTCAAGCAGGGTGCGGAGCCCGGTGCGTCCGTCACGATCGGCAACGTGAGCTTCGACTGGGAGCCCCAGACACCTGCCGGCGTCGATCTCACCCGCACCGGGCGCGGCACCGACCCGCGTCTGGATCAGGTGGAGCGCATCGGCGCCACCGAACGCAAGCACGCATCCAGGGTCCGTCGCGGTCTCGAAGGCCTCGACCCCGAAGACCAGTGAGCGCCACCCGGCGCACGATCGCGTCGGCGGGCAGCATTGTCGTGAAGATCGGATCGTCCGCGCTGACCAGCCTGGTCGGCGGGCTCGACGTCGGTCGACTCGACGCGCTGGCCGATGCGATCGAGGAACGGATGCGTGCCGGTTCCGACGTGGTCGTCGTGTCGTCCGGGGCCGTGGGCGCGGGTCTGGCCCCGCTGGGGCTGACCAAGCGGCCTCGGGACCTGGCGACGAAGCAGGCCGCCGCGAGCGTCGGCCAGCTGGCGCTGGCCCACGCCTGGGGCACGTCGTTCGCCCGGTACGGCCGCACGGTCGGGCAGGTGCTGCTCACCGCGGACGACATCGCCCGCCGCGCGCAGCACCGCAACGCGCAACGCACCCTCGACCGCCTACGCGCGCTGCACGCGGTCGCGATCGTCAACGAGAACGACACGGTCGCCACCGCGGAGCTGCGATTCGGTGACAACGACCGGCTCGCGGCGCTCGTCGCGCACCTGGTCGGTGCCGACGCCCTGGTCCTGCTGTCGGACGTCGACGGGCTGTACGACGGCGACCCCCGCAAGGGCAATGCGACGCTGATTCCCGAGGTGAACAGCCCCGAGGATCTCGACGGGGTGGTCGCGGGCTCGGGCGGCGCTCTCGGCACCGGGGGGATGGCGTCGAAGCTGTCGGCAGCGCGCCTCGCGGCCGATGCAGGCGTGCCCGTGCTACTCGCCGCCGCCTTGGACGCCGGGGCAGCGCTGCGGGACGCCGGGGTGGGGACGGCGTTCGCGGCGCGGCCGTCCCGGTTGTCGGCGCGCAAGTTCTGGGTACGCCACGCCGCGGACGAGCAGGGGATCCTGCACATCGACGCGGGCGCTGTGCGTGCCGTCGTCACCAAACGGCGGTCGTTGCTTCCTGCGGGGATCAGCGCGGTGTCGGGGCGGTTCTACGGCGGCGACGTCGTCTCGCTCCTCGGCCCCGACGAGCGTCCCGTGGCCAGGGGAGTGGTGGCGTACGACTCGGCCGAGATCAGCGACATCCTGGGCAAGTCGACCCAGGAACTGCCCGCGGAGATGCAGCGCCCCGTCGTCCACGCGGACGATCTGGTGCCGCTCTGAGGGTCACGCGGGCAGTGCGGAGGACGCGTCGAGCAGTGCGGTGAGTGCTTCCGAACAGCCGGCGTGGAGGGTGAGGGCGGCGAACTCGTCGCCGCGTGTCGTCCCCCTGTTGACGATGACGATGGGGATTCCGCGTTTGGCGGCGTGCCGGACGAACCGCAGTCCCGACATGACGGTGAGCGACGAGCCGGCCACCAGGAGTGCCTCGGCCTCGTCGACCACGTCGTAGGCGGCGGCGACCCTCGGCTTCGGGACGGATTCGCCGAAGTACACGATGTCAGGTTTGAGCAGTCCGCCGCACGCCTCGCAGTCGACCATCCGGAAGTGTTCGGTGCTGGTGATCACCGCGTCGGCGTCCGGTGCGATCTCCACTCCCTTTGCAGCAGTGACGGTTTCGGTGAAACCCGGGTTCGCATGCTCGAGCCGGTCGGCGAGCGTGGCCCGCGAGATCAGGGCGTCGCACGCCAGGCACCGGACCTGGGCGTACGTGCCGTGCAGGTCGATCACCCGGCGACTGCCGGCCTTGGTGTGCAGGAGGTCGACGTTCTGGGTGATGACCGCGCTCGCGACACCGGCCCGTTCGAGCCCCGCCAGGGCGCGGTGGCCGGTGTTGGGCCGGGCGGCGTCCATGTGCCGCCAGCCGAGGTGGTTTCGCGCCCAGTAGTGGCGACGGAAATCGGGGTCCCCGGTGAACTGCTGGTACGTCATGGGATTGCGCGGTGGCGAATCCGGACCCCGGTAATCGGGAATCCCGGAGTCCGTCGAGATGCCGGCGCCGGTGATCACACACAGGCGCCGGCCACCGAGTACGTCGATCAGTCGGGCGAACACGCACTCCAGGGTAGCGCCGGCTCAGTACCCGACGACAGGATCGATCAGAGCGGTGAGATTCTCGCCGGCGACGAAGCGGGTGACGTTCAGTGCCACGTGCTCGGCGAACGCTGGGGGGCGGACCGACGGCGGGTTGGAATCGTGGGGGGTGATGATCACGTTGGGCAGATCCCACAGCGGGTGGCCGTCGGGAAGCGGCTCGGGATCGGTGACGTCGAGTCCCGCTCCGCCGATCGTGTTGTCCCGCAGCGCTTTCACCAGTGCATTGGTGTGGACGAGCGAGCCGCGCGCGACGTTGATCACCCACGCGGTCGGCTTCATCTGCGCGAACTCCGCCGCCCCGACCAGATGGTGCGTGGCGTCGGTCGCGGGAGCCCCGAGCACGAAGTGATCCGCTCGGGCCCACACCTCGCCCAGACGGGTGGTGGGGAGCGTCTCGATCGCTCCCGGCACCGGGCTGCCGGAGCGATTCACCGCGATGACGTCGGCCCCGACGCCCGCGAGCATCGGGATCAGTGCCCGGCCGATTCCGCCGGCACCCACGATTGCCACCGTGGTGCCCCGCAGGGTGCCGATCTTCGAGAAGAACTCCTGCTGGCGCCAGGTCTTCGCCTCGAGGTGCTCCGGGAGTGCCCGCACCCCGGCCAGCAGCAACGTCAGCGCGTGCTCGGCGACGGTGGCGGCGAACGCGCCCGCCGCCGACGTCCACAGGACGGTGGTATCGGGTCTGATCACCTTCGCGGCGAACCACTCCTCGACACCCGCGGAATTCAACTGCACCCAGCGGATGTTCTCGGGAAGCGGGTCCGGGAAACCGATCGGACTCGTGGTCCAGACCAGAGCGTCCGCGGACTCGAGGGGGGCCACACGGGCACCGCCCCGGCGCACCGCATCCTCGAGGAGCGGGTCCGGGGCGGGTCCGATGGCTATAGCTGGAACAGCAGCGTCGTCGGCCATGGGGTCGAACTTACGCGGGAACCTCGACCAAGGGGTAGACACCGTTCTCGTCGTGGACCTCACGGCCGGTGACGGGCGGGTTGAACACGCACAGCATGCGCATTTCGGTGTCGGGCTCGACGCGGTGACGCTCGTGACCGTTGAGCAGGTACATCGATCCGGGCCCGAGTTCGTAGACCTTGTCGTTGTCGAGGTCGATCAATTTGCCGGTTCCCTCGACGAGCCAGACGGCCTCGACGTGATTGGCGTAGTGAAACTCGTTGACCGAGCCCGCTTTGATCGTGGTCTCGTGGAACGAGAAACCCACTTTGTCGCCGCCGAGGATGATGCGTTTGCTGCGCCAGTTGCCGTCCTCGCTGGTGATGTCGCGGTCGGTGTCGGTGATTTCTGCGGTGGTGCGAACGATCATGTGAGTGTCAGTCCTCTCTCTAGCTGCAAACCTTGCCGGTGGCGTCGGCGAGAATGGCGAGTCCGTGGTCCAGTTCCTCGTCGGTGATGGTGAGCGCCGGCAGAAGCTTGACCACCTCGTCCGACGGTCCGGACGTCTCCGCGAGCAGTCCCTCGTCGAAGGCGAGATTGCAGACCTTGCCCGCGTTCTCCGGCTCGTCGAACACGAGACCCTGGACGAGGCCGCGACCGCGGGTGGAGACGGAGCCGTCGAACTGGTTCGCCAGATCGGTGAACGCCTGGTGGATCTTCTCGCCCTTGGTCAGCGTCGACTTGTGAAGGGTGTCGTCGGACCAGTAGTGGTCCAGGGCCACCTTCGACGTGACGAACGCCGGGTTGTTGCCGCGGAACGTGCCGTTGTGCTCGCCCGGGCCCCACACGTCGAGCTCACGCTTGAACAGCGTCAGCGCCATCGGGAGGCCGTAGCCGCTGATCGACTTCGACAGGCAGACGATGTCCGGGGTGATGCCGGCGATCTCGAAGGAGAAGAACGGTCCGGTGCGTCCGCAGCCCATCTGGACGTCGTCGACGATCAGCAGGATTTCGCGCTCGGCACACAGGTCGGCGAGGGCACGCAGCCACTCGGCCCGGGCGACGTTGACGCCGCCCTCACCCTGCACGGTTTCCACGATCACGGCGGCCGGACGGTTCAGGCCACTGCCCGAGTCGTCGAGAACGCGGCGGAACCAGTGGAAGTCCTCGGTGACGCCGTCGAAGTAGTTGTCGAACGGCATCGGCGTGGCGTGCACCAGCGGGATACCGGCGCCGGCGCGCTTCATCGAGTTACCGGTGACCGACAGGGCGCCGAGCGTCATGCCGTGGAAAGCGTTGGTGAAGTTGATGATCGACGAACGACCCGTCACCTTGCGCGCCAGTTTCAGTGCGGCCTCGACAGTGTTGGTGCCGGTGGGTCCGGGGAACTGGACCTTGTAGTCGAGCCCGCGCGGTTTCAGGATCTTGTCCTGGAAGGTCTCGAGCAGGTCGCGTTTGGCCACGGTCGACATGTCGAGACCGTGCGTGATGCCGTCGCCGACGATGTAGTCGACGAGCGCCGACTTCAGGACCGGGTTGTTGTGGCCGTAGTTCAGCGAACCGGCGCCGGCGAAGAAGTCGAGGTAGTCGCGGCCGTTCTCGTCGCGGATCCACGATCCGGACGCCGACTCGAAGACGGCCGGCCAGCCGCGGCTGTAGCTGCGAACCTCGGACTCGAGGCTCTCGAAAATGTTCGTATCGATATTAGTCATGTGCTGCATTCCTCCGGGGCATGCTCTTAGCCGATCGTGTATAGATCTTCGGCTTCGTGTCCATCGGGAAAATCATTAGGGGAGAACAGTTCTTGCTTGTTGATCGCCGTATCTCGGCGACGCGCCAATGCTGTGAACAGCGCGATCGAGGCCTCGTTGCCGGGGCTGATCGTCGTTTCGAGATGGGTAATCCCTTCGGGTGCAAGTCGATCGAGCAGCGCGCTCAGCATGCGACCTGCAATTCCCTTGCCGCGCTGGTCTGCGTCCACGGCAACTTGCCAGACGAACAGCGTCGCAGGGGATTCGGGGCGGATGAAGCCCGATACGAATCCCACGACGCGCTCGTCGACGACTGCGACGACCGACGAGCGGCTGAAATCTCTACACCACAACAGGTATGCGTAGCTCGAATTGAGATCGAGCACTTCCGTGTTCCTGGCGATCTCCCAGAGCCGGACTCCGTCAGTGATCTCTGGACTTCTGAACAACACCGCGTCCGGCGCGGTGGTCGGGATAGCACTCTTCTGAACAGGCGTCATTGGAAATTCGAACCTAACAACCATCCCCTTCGATTTCACGTGGCTCGCGAAATTGGACAGTTCAGGCGGCGGAGCTTTGCAGGTGAGACGTGCAAAGTGATGCTCATCACATTATGTAACTTTTGGGTGAACCGCAAGCGACACACTTCGCCTATTTGAGACTCGCGAGTGCGAAGGGGAGGACGGACGCCGCACCCGCCGCGCGGAGCGTCCTGGCGGCCATCGCGAGGGTCCAGCCGGTGTCCGTGAGGGTGTCGACGAGCAGCACCGGTCCGGCGCCGTCGGGAAGGTCGGGGACCTCCCAGGCGTCGACGAGCCCGGCCACCCGGTAGGCGGAGTTGGCCGCGGACACCGGCGGATGCTCCGGGCGCAGCCGCAGAACTCCCAGGTCGGTGAGGCGTCCGACGGAAGCGAGCTGCCCCGCGATCGACGCCGACAGCAGGGGATGGGTGGCGGATTCGACCGCCATGACGGCGGTGGGGCGCTCGGCCCAGTCCCAGGAGGCCAGCACCTGGATGCAGGCCTTCAGGACGGCGTCGGGGGCGGGTCCGTCCGGTTCGTCGAGCAGGGAACGCAGGCGCTGACCCCAGCCGAGGTCGGACAGCCGGCCCAGGACGCGCCCCGGTTCGGGCCCGTCGGTGATCTTCCCGGACAGTGTCAGCCCGAGCTTCGAGAGGCCCGTGGGCCACTGTTTACGGGGCGCGAGGTCCACGCCTGGCCGTTCGAGGCGCGTTCTGGTCTGTTGCACCGCCTCGGCGTCCACGGTCGCGTCGTGGCGCACTCCGGTGCAGTTGTCGCATCGCCCACAGTCCGAGGTGCCCGCCGCCAGACCGGGATCGTCGAGCTGCTCGCGCAGGAACGCCATCCGGCACGTGGTGATCCGCTGGTAGTCGATCATCGCCTGCTGCTCGGACTCGCGGGCGCGTTCGAGGCGCTCGTAGCGGTCGGCGTCGTATGTCCACGGCTCCCCGGTGCCCACCCAGCCGCCGCGCACCCGGCGTACGGCACCGTCCACGTCGAGGACTTTCAGCACCATCTCCAATCGGGTGCGGCCCAGCTCCACCAGCGGCTCGAGCGCCTGTGTGGACTGCGGCCGGTCGGTGTCGAGGACCTCGATCACCCGGCGCACCACGTGCTCGCGGGGGAACGCCACGGACGCGAAATAACTCCAGATCTGCTTGTCCTCGGATCCGGGCAGCAGGATGACCTCGGCGCGGTCGGTGGACCGTCCGGCACGCCCGACCTGCTGGTAATAGGAGATGGGGGACGACGGCGCACCGAGGTGTACGACGAACCCCAGGTCGGGCTTGTCGAACCCCATGCCGAGCGCCGACGTCGCCACGAGGGCCTTGACGCGGTTGCCGAGCAGGTCCTGCTCGAGGGTCTCGCGCTCGGCGGCGTCGGTTTGCCCGGTGTATGCGGCGACCGTGTGGCCCTGCTCGGACAGCAGGCTCGCCAGATCCCGCGCCGCCGAGACGGTGAGCGCGTAGATGATGCCCGAGCCGGGCAGGCTGTCGAGCTTCTGGGCGAGCCACGCGGCCCGGGCGGTGGCCTCCGGAATCTGCACGACCGACAGGTGCAGCGACTCGCGTTCGAGGCCGCCGCGGAGGACGAGGGTTTCGGCGCCACCCACCCCGAGCTGTGTGGAGACGTCGGAGACGACGCGGTCGTTCGCCGTGGCCGTGGTGGCCAGAACGGGGATGCCCTCGCCCAGTTCGGCGATCAACGTGCGGATCCGCCGGTAGTCGGGACGGAAGTCGTGGCCCCAGTCCGACACGCAGTGCGCCTCGTCGACCACGACGAGGCCGGCGTCGGCGGCGAGGGAGGGGAGGACCTGGTCGCGGAAGTCGGGATTGTTGAGGCGTTCGGGGCTGACCAGCAGGACGTCGAGTTCGTTGTCCGCGACCCGGGCGTGGATGTCGTCCCACTCGGTGACGTTCCCGGAGTTGATGGTGGCGGCGCGCACGCCTGCCCGCTCGGCGGAGGCCACCTGGTTCCGCATGAGGGCCAGGAGCGGCGACACGATGACCGTGGGGCCGTGCCCGTGCGCCCGCAGGAGCTTCGCTGCGATGAAGTAGACCGCCGACTTGCCCCAGCCCGTCCGCTGGACGACCAGCGCCCGTCTGCGGCCCACCACGAGCGCCTCGATCGCCGTCCACTGGTCGTCGCGGAGGGTGGCGTGCTCGCCTGCCAGCTCGCGGAGCAGCCGTTCGGCCTCGTCACGGAGTGCGGGTTCGGTGGCGGTCGTCATGCCCCCATGGTGCACGACACGGGTGACACGAAGGATCCGGGCGACGGCAGGAGCTCGCTCAGCCGGGCAGTGCCGCCTCGATTTCGGCACGGGTGGGTGAGGACGTGGAGGCGCCTCGGCGGGTGGTGGCGAGCGCGCCCGCCGAGCACGCGAACGGGACGGCGGCCGCGGGCCCGCGCCTCCACGAGACGGTCAGGGCACCGGCGAACGCGTCGCCCGCCCCGGTCGTGTCCACCACCTCGACCTCGGGGGAGTCGGCGTGGAGCGCGGTGCCGTCGCTGCCCGCGTAGTCCGCACCCGACGACCCCAGCGTGGTCACGACATGGGAGACGGCGCCGGTGACCTCGGCGCCGAGTTGCGCAGCCTCGGTCTGATTGACGAGGAGCACGTCGACCAGCGCCACGAGTTCGGGCGGAAGTGTCTGCGCCGGTGACGGATTCAACATCACGACGGTGCCGTGTGCCGCGGCGTGCGCCGCCGCGGCCAACACGGTGCCCAGGGGTATCTCGAGTTGGCAGAGCAGGACGTCGGCGTCTGCGATCGCGGTGAGTTCGGCGGGCGTCAGGTCCGTCACGGTGCTGTTGGCGCCCGGAACCACGACGATGCTGTTCTCGCCGGCGGCGTCGACGGTGATCGCCGCGATCCCGCTCGGCCCGTCCACTTCGCGCAGGTACCGCGTGTCGACCTCGGCGTCCACGAGGGCCTGCCGAAGGTCGAGAGCGAACACGTCGGAGCCGACGGCGCCGATGAACGTCACGTCACCGCCGGCCCGCGCCGCGGCGATCGCCTGGTTGGCACCCTTGCCGCCGGGGGTGGCGGCAAAGGCGCTGCCCAGGATCGTCTCTCCCGGCGCGGGCAACCGCTCGGTCGCCGTCAGTAAGTCCATGTTGATGCTGCCGACCACGGCGACCCTGGGAGCGGACATACCCCGAGACTAACCCGCGTCGGCGGCCGCCGTCTCCTCTGCGGGCGTCGCGGATGCGTCGCCCTTGGTGCGGCGGAGACGCTTCAGGATGCGGCGGGCCTCGGCGTCCGTGGCCACGGCGGGCGGCGAACCCTCCAGCGGCTTCCGGGCGGTCTCGGAGATGAGGAGAACCGCGATACCGCCGATGACGGCCGCGACCATCATGTACATCGGCGCGACGAGGTCGCTGCCCGTCGCATCCTGCAGCGCCGTGAGAACGAGGGGTGTGGTGCCACCGAAGATCGACACCGCGAGGTTGTATCCGATCGCCAGCCCGCCGTAGCGGATTCCGGTGGGGAACAGCGCGGGAAGGACCGACGGGAAGACACCGACGAACAACAGCAGGAGGCCGCCGAGCATCGCGAGTCCGACGAAGACGGTGAAGTAGTGGCCGACACCGATCAACAGGTACGCGGGCAGCGACAGCGCGAAGAATCCGACGAAACCGGCCAGCAGCACCGGTTTACGACCGACCCGGTCGGACAGCTTCCCGACGAAGCTGATGCACACCATCATGATCAGCATCACGATGATCATGAGGACGAGGCCGTGCGACTCGTCGTAGCCGAGCGTGTTCGACAGGTACGTCGGCATGTAGCTGAGCAGGCCGTAGTGCGCGATGTTGTACGTGGCGACCAGGACGACGCACAGCACCAGCGGTCGCCAGTTCTCCACCAGGGTCTCGCGCAGTTTGCGTCCCGTGGATTCGTCTGCGAGCGAACGCTCTTCGGCCTGCTCCATCTGCTGGAACGCGGGCGTCTCCTCGAGCCGCAACCGCAGGTAGAGGCCGATCAGGCCCAGCGGACCGGCGAGCAGGAACGGAATTCGCCACGCCCAGTCCACCAGAGCGTCGGCGCTGACCACGGTGCTGATGATGGTGACCAGGCCCGCGGCCGCGACATACCCGGCGAGGGTTCCGAATTCGAGGAAGCTCGAGAAGAACCCGCGGCGCTTGTCCGGCGCGTACTCGGCGACGAACGTGCTGGCGCCGCCGTACTCGCCGCCCGTCGAGAATCCCTGCACGAGCCGGAACAGCACCAGCAGAATCGGTGCCGCGAGCCCGATGGATCCGTAACTCGGGATCAGGCCGATGGCGAACGTGCTGCCCGCCATCAGGATGATCGTGGTGGCGAGCACCTTCTTGCGGCCGATCCGGTCACCGAGCGGACCGAAGAACAGTCCACCGAGGGGACGGACGATGAACGCCGCGGCGAAGATCGCGAACGTCGACAGCAGCTGTGCGGTACCGCTGGCCTCGGGAAAGAACACCTTGCCGATGGTGGTCGCGAGGTAGGCGTACACGCCGAAGTCGAACCACTCCATGGCGTTGCCGAGCATGGTGGCCTTGACGGCCCGTTTGACGGAAGCCTCGTCGGTGACCGTGACATCAGGTGATTCGGCCACCTCGGCCGACGTGATCGAGTGATCTGGTGCATTCATGTCGTGCGCTCCCCAGCGCAGTTATCACCCGCGCGGGGCACGTACCTGATGCACGCATCTTTTCGTCGCCCGCACGGCGATTGCTGGTCGGGTTCGGCAACCCACGGCCCTTCGGCGCGATGCGGCCCCCGCCGATCGGCTCTGGCTCGTGGCTCGGTCCCGCCCCACCGTCCGGGGTGCGGGACTACCAGCTGTAAGAGCGATTACCGTAGCAAAGGATGTGCGGGCTTGTCGGCCCGAGCCTCAGTACGCCCGTGCGTATTGCGCCGGAATCTGCGGCGTCACCTGGGCATTCAACTCGAGTGCGGCTTTTCGCGGCCAGTACGGGTCGCGCAGCAGTTCGCGCCCGAGGAACACGGCGACGGCTTCTCCCGACTCCACGATCCGCTCGGCCTGGTCCGGCTCGGTGATGAGCCCGACGGCGGCGGCCGGGACCGTGGTCTCGTTCTGGATGCGACGGGCGAACGGGACCTGATAGCCCGGTCCCACCGGGATCCGGGCGGACGCGACGCCGCCGCTGGAGACGTCGACGAGGTCGACGCCGAGGTCGGCGAGGGCCTGCACGAGGGAGACGGTCTGATCCGGCGTCCAGCTGTCCGCGTCGAGGCCGGGCTCCTCGGACAGCCAATCGGTGGCCGAGACCCGGACGAAGACGGGCAACTCGGCCGGCCACACCCCGCGTACCGCCTCGACGACCTCGAGCAGGAGACGAATGCGGCCCGCGAAGCTGCCGCCGTACTCGTCGGTGCGGTGATTGCTGACCGGTGACAGGAACTGGTGCAGCAGATAGCCGTGTGCCGCATGGATTTCCACCACCTTGAAACCGGCCCGCGACGCCCGCTCGGCTGCGGCGGCGAAATCCGCGACCATCTTCCGGAGGTCGGCGGTCGTCGCCGCGGCCGGCGGGGTGTGGTCGCCGAAACCGATCGCGCTCGGCGCCACCGTCTGCCAGGACAACGGATCGTCGTCGGCGAGGCTCCCGCCGCCGCGCCACGGCACGTGCGCGGATCCCTTGCGCCCGGCGTGACCGAGCTGGATGCCCGGGACCGCGCCGAAGTACTCGAGCTGCGCGTTGATCTCCGCGAAGGCCTCGGTCTGGGTGTCGTTCCAGATGCCGAGGTCGGCGGGGCTGATGCGGCCCTCCGGGCTGACGGCCGTCGCCTCGGTGAGGATCAGCCCGGCACCGCCGATGGCGCGCGTGACGAGGTGCGTCCGGTGCCAGTCGTTGGGCACCCCCACGTCGCGGCCCGTCACGTCGGCCGAGTACTGGCACATCGGCGCCATCCACACCCGATTGGGGACGGTGACTCCACGGAAGGTGATGGGTTCGAACAACACGCTCACTGCAGCACTCCTGCCTCTGATGGTCTCGACCAGTCGCAACCAGCGCGGGGGACGAAATCATTCCCGCGCCCCTGTATATAGGCTGTCTTCATGACTGCAGTGACTTCCACCTCGTCGGCCGGTGCCGCGGTGGATACCCGTGAAGCCGTCCACGCAGCGGCACGTCGCGCCCGCACCGCGTCGCGGGTCCTCGCGCTGCTCACCACCGCGCAGAAGGATGCGGCGCTCCATGCGGCGGCCGATGCCGTGCTCGCCGCCTCGGCCGACATCCTCGCCGCCAACGCGGCCGACATCGAGACGGCCAGGGCGTCGGGCACCGAGGACTCCCTGGTCGACCGCCTGCGGCTGACCCCGGAGCGGATCGAGGGGATCGCGTCCGGACTGCGCCAGGTGGCCGGTCTGCCCGACCCGGTCGGTGAAGTGCTGCGCGGCTCGACCCTCCCCAACGGTCTCGAACTCCGTCAGCTGCGGGTGCCGCTCGGCGTGGTGGGCATGGTGTACGAGGCCCGCCCCAACGTCACCGTCGACGCGTTCGGACTGGCACTGAAGTCGGGCAACGCGGCCCTGCTGCGCGGGTCCTCGTCCGCGGCGAAGTCGAACGCGGCGCTGGTCGTGGCTTTGCGGGCGTCGCTGGCGGCGCAGCAGCTGCCGGAGGACGCGGTGCAGTTGCTGCTGAGCGAGGATCGCTCCAGCGTGACGCACCTGATCCAGGCCCGCGGGCTGGTGGACGTCGTCATTCCCCGCGGCGGCGCCGGCCTGATCAGCGCCGTGGTGCGCGACGCGACCGTCCCGACCATCGAGACGGGCGTCGGCAACTGCCACGTCTACGTCCACTCGGCGGCCGACCTGGAGATGGCCGAACGGATCCTGCTCAATTCCAAGACCCGGCGACCGAGTGTCTGCAACACCGCGGAGACGGTGCTGATCGACGCCGCGATCGCCGAGACGGCGGTGCCGAAGCTGCTGCAGGCCCTGCAGATGCACAGTGTCACGGTCCACGGGGATCTGCCGGGACTGGTGCCCGCGACCGAGTCGGACTGGTCCGAGGAGTACCTCACCCTGGATGTGGCGCTCAAGGTCGTCGACGACCTGAACGCCGCGGTCGAGCACATCGACCGCTACGGAACCGGCCACACCGAGGCCATCGTGACCTCCGACCTCGCGGCCGCCCGCGAGTTCACCGCCCGGGTCGACGCCGCCGCCGTCATGGTCAACGCCTCCACCGCCTTCACCGACGGTGAGCAGTTCGGATTCGGCGCCGAGATCGGGATTTCCACGCAGAAACTGCACGCGCGTGGCCCGATGGGGCTCCCCGAACTGACCTCCACCAAGTGGATCGTCTGGGGTGACGGGCACACCCGCCCGGTCTAGACCCTCACCCACCCCCTTCCGTCAAGCCCCGCCGCCCGTCAACCCCCTGCCCGTCAACCCCCTGCCCGTCAACCCCCTGCCCGTCAACCCCTCTGAAAGGAGCGAGCGTGGACCGCGCACTGCCCACCACGACGCCGTTCTTCGCGAGCGTCGACGACGTCATCGCTCGGCTCGCCGAAACCGGGTACCTGTCCGACAAGGGCACCGCGACCGCGGTGTTCCTCGCCGACAGACTCGGGAAACCCCTGCTCATCGAGGGTCCCGCCGGAGTCGGCAAGACCGAACTCGCCCGCGCCGTCGCCGAGACCACCGGTGCCGAACTGGTGCGGTTGCAGTGCTACGAGGGCGTCGACGAGGCACGCGCGCTGTACGAGTGGAATCACGCGAAGCAGATCCTGCGGATCCAGGCGGGCAGCGACCACAGCTGGGACTCCACCAAGGCGGACGTCTTCTCGGAGGAGTTCCTGCTGTCGCGGCCGCTGCTGACCGCGATCCGGCGCGAGGACCCGACGGTGCTCCTGATCGACGAGACCGACAAGGCCGACGTCGAGATCGAGGGCCTGCTCCTCGAGGTGCTCAGCGATTTCGCGGTCACCGTCCCCGAACTGGGCACCATCACGGCCACACGCAAGCCGTTCGTCGTCCTCACCTCGAACGCCACCCGCGAACTGTCCGAGGCCCTCAAGCGCCGCTGCCTCTTCCTGCATCTCGACTTCCCCGACGCCGAGCTCGAGCGGAAGATTCTCGCGAGCCGGGTGCCGGAACTTCCCGAGGCGGTGGCCGAACAGCTGGTCAGGACCATCCGCGTGCTGCGCGGCATGCAACTGAAGAAGCTGCCGTCGGTCGCCGAGACCATCGACTGGGGTCGCACGCTCCTGGCGCTCGGGCTCGACACCCTCGACGACGACGCCGTGCGCGCCACGATGGGTGTCGTCCTCAAACACCAATCCGACCAGCTACGTGCCGCTGCCGAGCTGCGACTGAACTGAAGGACTTCCCCATGGCTGCTGGTGGTCCACTCGCGTCCCGGTCGAAGCCGGGCGGTCCCGCGGCGCCGCACGGGCTGCCGGGGCATCTCGTCGACTTCGTCGAGGCGTTGCGGAGGCGCGGCATCACGGTCGGACCGTCCGAGACGGTCGACGCCGGTCGGGTGATGTCGGTCCTCGATCTGCTCGACCGCGAATCGCTGCGCGAGGGTCTCGCGTGTGCGCTGCTGCGGCGGCCCACCCATCGGCCCACGTTCGACGCGTTGTTCGAACTCTGGTTCCCGGCGGCGGTCGGAAGCCGGGCGGACGGGGCGATCGACACGAGTCTGCCGCGGAACGCGAAGGGTGAGATCGACTACGAGGCGCTGCGCGAGCTGATCGTCGAACTCCTCACCGACGGGTCGCCGGAGGCGATCGAGCTCACCGAACTCCTGACCGCGCAGATGGTCGAGGAACTCGGGCAGTACCAGTCGGCGAACGGCCCGTCGTTCTCCGCGTACCAGGCGCTGCGGGACGTCGCGCCGGAAAACCTGCTGAAGAAGATCCTCGACGGACTCCTCGGCAATCAGCAGGACGGCGGCGCCCGAACGACGGAGAGCTACGAATCGGAGGTGGCCAAGCGCACCGCAGCCCAGCGGATCGCCGACTTCCGGAAGATGATCGAGAAGGAGACGCGGCGACGATCGGCCGAGAACCTCGGCAAGGAACGGGTGGCGTCGTACGGCGTGCCCCGGCTGGCCGAGGAGGTCGACTTCCTGCGCGCGTCCGACGCCGAACTGACGGCGCTGAAACGCAACGTCACCCCGCTGGCCCGGCTCCTCGCCAGCCGCCTGGCTGTGCGGCGCAGCCGCAACCGGGCCGGTTCGATCGACCTGCGCCGGACCCTGCGCAAGTCGATGTCGACCGGCGGAGTGCCCATCGACCTCGTCCAGCGCAAGCCCCGCCGGGCGCGCCCCGAACTCGTCGTGATGTGCGACGTATCGGGTTCGGTCGCGGGTTTCAGCCACTTCACTCTGCTGCTCGTCCACGCGCTGCGCGAACAGTTCTCCCGCGTGCGGGTGTTCGCGTTCATCGACACCACCGACGAGGTCACCCGCTTCTTCGACGCGGGAGCCGACCTCGGCAGCGCCATGTCGCGGATGATCCGGGAAGCCGACCTGGTCGGCTACGACGGGCACTCCGACTACGGCAACGCGTTCGGGGTGTTCGCCGAGCGATTCACCCAGAGCATCACCTCGCGGACGTCGCTGCTGGTGCTCGGCGACGGCCGCAACAACTACCGCGACCCGAATCTGGAGGCCCTGGCCCGGCTCGTGTCGGTGGCGAAACACGCGCACTGGCTCAACCCGGAGCCCCGCGGTCAGTGGGGAACGGGCGACTCGGCGGCCAAGGTGTACAACGAGGTCATCAGCATGCACGAATGCCGATCCGCTCAGCAGCTGGCGTCGGTGGTCGCCGGGTTGCTGCCGGTGTGAACACGTAAGCTCGTCACTCGTGGAACAGGGAGCAGCGGGCGCGCGTCGGCGCCGCCTGGGAGTCATGGGTGGCACCTTCGACCCCATTCATCACGGTCACCTCGTGGCGGCCAGCGAGGTGGCAGATCGATTCAGCCTCGACGAGGTCGTCTTCGTGCCCACCGGCCGGCCGTGGCAGAAGCAGGGCAAGGGCGTCAGCCCCGCCGAGGACCGGTACCTGATGACGGTCATCGCCACCGCGTCGAATCCGCGATTCTCGGTCAGCCGGGTGGACGTCGACCGGGAGAAGGTCACCTACACTGTCGACACTCTGCGTGATCTGCGCAGCTACCACCCGGACGCCGAGCTGTACTTCATTACCGGTGCGGACGCCCTGGCGAGTATCCTGTCCTGGCAGGACTGGGAGGAACTGTTCTCGCTGGCGAAGTTCGTCGGGGTGTCGCGCCCGGGATTCGATCTCAACACCGAACATCTGGCCGGTCACCTGGACGCATTGCCGGAGGACGCGGTCACGCTGATCGAGATCCCGGCTCTGGCGATCTCCTCGACGGAATGTCGGCGGCGTGCCAGTCGACACCGTCCTGTGTGGTACCTCGTGCCGGACGGTGTGGTCCAGTACATCTCCAAACGGAACCTGTACCGGCCGCCGGACTCCGAGCGCCTCGACGGCGCGACGACGATGTCCGAACCGGCCCCGGACAAGACCAAGAGTTAGTCAGTACTTTTTCGAACCGAACTGGGAGAACATCGCGTGAGCGCAACGACCGAAGCCATCGAGATGGCACGCATCGCGGCAGTGGCTGCCGACGAGAAGCTGGCCTCCGATGTGGTGGTGCTCGATGTTTCCGAGCAGCTGGTCATCACCGACTGCTTCGTCATCGCCTCCGCCCCCAACGAGCGACAGGTCAACGCGATCGTCGAGAACATCGAGGATCGACTGCGTGAGGCAGGTCACAAGCCGGTGCGGCGCGAGGGCACCCGCGAAGGCCGTTGGGCACTGCTCGATTTCGTGGACGTCGTGATTCACGTCCAGCACAACGAGGAGCGCAACTTCTACGCACTCGACCGGCTGTGGAAGGACTGCCCGGCCGTGCCCGTCGAGGGTCTCGGGCAGCACGGCCCGGCCGACGCGAATGGTGCGGGCGCCGCCGTCGAGGCGGAGGAGTCCGAGCTGTGACGGATGCCCCCCGTGCCCCGCGACGTCTGATCCTGCTCCGCCACGGGCAGACCGAGTACAACGCCGACAACCGCATGCAGGGTCAGCTCGACACCGAACTGTCGGAGCTGGGTCGGTCCCAGGCCCGCGTCGCCGCCACCGCGCTCGTCGGTCGCAGACCGATCTCCATCGTGTCCTCCGATCTGCGGCGGGCCTACGACACCGCCGTGGAGGTCGGCGACAACGCCGGTCTTCCCGTGCAGATCGACGAGCGCCTCCGTGAGACGCATCTCGGTGACTGGCAGGGGCTGACCCACCTCGACGTCGACGCGCGCGCACCCGGCGCCCGTGCCACGTGGCGTGGCGACGCGACGTGGGCACCGCCCGGCGGGGAGAGCCGCATCGACGTCGCACGCCGCAGCAAGCCGGTGGTCGCCGAACTCGTCGAGAAGCACGAGGACTGGGCGGAGAAGCCGGTGGTCCTGGTCGCTCACGGCGGTTTGATCGCCGCACTGACGGCCGCCCTGCTGGATCTGCCCGTCGACCGCTGGCCGGTGCTGGGCGGGCTGGGCAACACCAGCTGGGTGCAGCTGAGTGCGTACGGAAACCCCGAGTCGCTCAACTGGCGCCTCGACGTGTGGAACGCTTCTGCGAGTGTGGCCAGTGACGTCCTCTGACGTGGGTGCCGGTTCCGGGGAACGCCCCGTCCTGCTCGTGCTCGCCGACTCGCTGTCGTACTACGGACCCAAGGGCGGTCTCCCGTCCGACCACCCCGAGATCTGGCCCAATATCGTTGCACGTCAACTCGGTTGGGATGTCGAGTTGGTGGCGCGGATCGGCTGGACCAGCCGCGACGTGTGGTGGGCGCTGACCCAGGACCCACGCGTGTGGTCGGCGGTTCCCCGCGCCGGTGCCGTCGTGTTCGCGGTCGGCGGCATGGACTCCCTGCCGTCCCCGCTCCCGACGGCGCTGCGGGAACAACTGCGCTACGTCCGCCCGCCCGCGCTGCGCCGCGTCGTGCGGGCCGGCTACCAGTGGCTTCAGCCCAGGCTGTCCCCGCTGGGGTGGCCGGTGGCGTTGCCCCCGCGGCTGAGTGTCGAATATCTGGAGAGTTCCCGGGCGGCGCTCGAGTACATGCGCCCCGAGTTGCCCGTCATCGGGACCCTGCCGTCCGTGCATCGCAGCGAGGCCTACGGCAAGGTGCATGCGGGTCGCCCCGGTGCCGTTGCCGCCATCACCGCCTGGTCGGAGGAGAAGAACGTGCCCATCGTCGACCTCGCGGAAGCGGTGCGCGCCAACGTATTCAGCGATCAGGGTAATCCGGACGGCATCCACTGGGGCTGGGACGGACACACCGAGGTGGCTGCGGCGATGCTGACCGCGCTCCGTGCGGCGGGAGTGGACCCGGACTCCGCCGAGGGTGCGGTTCCGGCCGACCCGGTGTCGAGCGGAGCCGAGTAGTCCGATGCCCGTCGTCGTCGTCACCGATTCTTCGGCCTCGATCCTGCCCGAACTCGTCGAGCAGTACGGGATCCAGGTGGTCCCGCTCCATGTCCTCAGCGGCGGTCAGGATTTCCGGGAGGGAATCGACGATCTCCCCGCGGATCTTGCCGGTGTCACCACGTCGGGCGCGTCGCCGAGCGAGCTGTCCGAGGCGTACGCGACAGCGCTGGAGATGAGTGAGGGCGCAGGAGTTCTCGCGGTACACATCTCGCGGCAGCTGTCCGGCACGTGGGAGGCAGGCCGCCAGGCGGCACAGGAATTCGACGGCCGGGTGCGGATCGTCGACTCCCAGTCCGCCGGAATGGGATTGGGCTACCCGGTCCTCGAGGCCGCGCGGGCCGCGAAAGACGGTGCGAACCTCGAGACGGCGTACCGGCGGGCGGTCGACGTCGCGAGCCGCGGGCGTTGCCTGATCGTCGTGGACAGGCTCGATCAGTTGCGTCGTGGAGGCCGCATCGGCACCGCCGCCGCACTGCTCGGAACCGCACTGGCGATGAAACCGGTGCTGCATCTCGTGGACGGCCGGCTGGTTCTGAAGGAAAAGACCCGCACCTCGACCAAGGCGATGGCCAGGATGGTCGACGCCGCGGTGGAGCTGGCAGGTCTGGACAGGACGGCCGTCGCTGTGCATCACATGCACGCCCGACAGCGCGCCGAAGCGGTGGCACAGCAGCTGAAGGACCGGATTCCGCAGGTCAGTGATCTCGTCGTCACCGATTTCAGCTCGGTGATCGGTGCCCACGTCGGGACGGGGGCCATCGGTATCGTGCTGTGCCCGGAACCCGCCCTGCACCACGAAGACCGCGATTCATCCACAGCTTCGCACTGATCCACAGGCCGATTCGGAAGCCGGGTTTTCGCGGGAATTCTGTGGGCGGCGCACTCTACCGTCGCGTCCATGGGCATCAGGGAAGAACGTTCGAGGGGCCGGACCCGGCTCGCGTTCCTGACGTCGGGGGAACGCGATGCGGTGCCGCCCGACACACCGGCGGCGCCGGAGTGGCTGGCCGAGCCGAGCGGGACCGTCCTCGACGGCGACACGACGTGGTCGGCCGAACGCCGCCGGGGTGGATTCTCACTGCCGGACCGGTGGCGGGACGCACGATTCGATCCCGGGCGTTCCGGGGCGTTGGTGCTGATCGTGGTGGGAATCGTCGTCGCGACAGCCACCGTGCTGGGGGTGCGCAGCGATCGGCCGGAGATACAGGCCGTTCCGTCGTTACCCGCCGCCGGAGTGCATTCCCTGACTCCGGCACCGGCTACGACGACTCCCTCCGCGGCGACGTCGGCACCCGACCCGGCGGAGGAGATCGTCGTCAGCGTCGTGGGACTGGTGGCGTCGGCCGGTCTCGTCCGGCTGCCACCGGGCTCCCGGGTCGCGGACGCTCTCGCCGCTGCCGGGGGAGTGCGCGACGGCGGTGACACCCTCGGATTGAATCTGGCTCAACGACTTTCGGACGGCGATCAGGTGCTCGTGGGTGCCGCGACCACCCAGGCGCCACCGAGCGCGGTGGGCGGCGCCTCCGCGGGATCGCCGGGGACCGCCGGCGCGGCGGCCGCCACGGGCGGAGGGCTCGTGAACCTCAACACGGCGACCGAGACGGAACTCGACGCGCTTCCCGGTGTCGGGCCCGTCACGGCGGCGGCGATCGTCGCGTGGCGCACGACCAACGGCAAGTTCACCGACATCTCGCAACTGGGGGAGGTGGACGGGATCGGGCCGGTGCGGCTGGAGAAGCTGCGCGGCCAGGTCACCCTGTGATGCCCGACAACGAACCGCGGATCCTCGACCTGCGGCTTCTTCCGTTCGCCGGGATGTGCTGGGCGGCAACGCTGGTCGGTATCCTCGGAGGCTCCCGGGCGGCGTGGGTTCTCGTGGCAACCCTGTCGGGAGCGGCAGTTCTCCTCGCCGCGGGATGCGCCCTGCGGGGACCGGGACGGTGGACGGCCGGGACGCTGGCGGTACTGCTGTTCGGGTCCTGCTGCGCTGCCGGGGTGGCCTGGCGGGTTCAGGCCGTGGAACGGCACCCGATGACCGAACTCGGCCGGAACGAGACGTGGGTGACGCTCGTCGTCACTCTTGTCGACGATCCCCGGGAGATCCCCGGCTTCGGACGGCACGTCCTCGTGAACGCGAACGTCGTCGAGATCCGCCGGGACACCGAGACGATCCACTCGGGCGGTGCGGTGGTCGTCCTCGCTCCGGCGGAGGGGTGGCTCGGGCTCCTGCCGGGACAGGACGTGGTTCTGCGCGGGCAGGCGAGCCCTCCGCGGCACCGGGACCTGAGCCTGGCCACGGTCCGGGTGTCCGGACCGCCCGCGGACGTCGGTCCCGCGCCCCCGCATCAGCGGTGGGCCGGCGTCCTGCGTGCGCGGTTCGCCGCGGCCGCCTCCGTCCTGCCCGCCGACGAGGCAGGACTGTTGCCGGGGCTGGTGGTCGGCGACACCTCGGCGCTGCCCCGGGAGGTGAAGGACGATTTCACCGCGACCGGACTGACCCATCTCACGGCGGTGTCGGGGGCGAACGTCAGCATCCTGCTGGGAGCGGTGCTGCTCCTGGTCCGAGGGGTGGGGCTCGGTCCCCGCGCGGGTGCGGCGCTGGCCGCTGCGGCACTGATCGCATTCGTGGTGATCGCGAGACCGTCACCCAGCGTGCTGCGCGCCGCGGCGATGGGATCGGTTGCCCTGCTGGCGCTCGTGACCGGACGGCGGAAACAGGCGATGCCGGCGCTCGCGGCCGGGGTCATCGCCCTGCTGGCGTGGTCACCGGAGCTGGCGGTGGACTTCGGCTTCGTTCTCTCGGCGACCGCCACTGCGGGGCTGATCGTGATCGCGCCGGTGTTGGTCGACGTGCTGGTGGGCCGCGGCTGGCCGCGGGCGGTGGCAGAGTCGGTGGCGGTGTCCGTCGCCGCCTTCGCTGTCACCGCCCCCATCGTGGCCGCGATGGCGGGGACCGTGAGCCTGGTCTCCATCTGCGCGAATATCCTGGTCGCCCCGGTGGTCGGCGTGATCACCGTGGCCGGAGCGATCACCGCGCTGATCGCCGGGGTCAGTGTTCCCGTTGCGGAAGTGGTGGTGCGCGTGACGCAGTGGCCGCTGTGGTGGCTCGTCACCGTGGCCGAGCGGGGCGCGCGGATTCCCGGAGCCTCGATCCCGGTGCCCTCCGGGCCTGCCGGTGCGGCGATCGTGCTCGGTGCCGTGGTGGCGCTCGGTGTGACGATGCGCAGACGCGGACCTCGGCTGGTGCTGGCGGGAATCGCGATCGGTGTGCTGGTGCTGTGGGCGCCGGTCTGGCCGTCGTCGGTGGGTCGCCTTGTGTGAGCGCGCCCGAATCCGGGAAACCGTCGCAAGGCACTCGAGGAAGGGACGACGACATGCAGGTGGGGTTCAAGCTGATGGCCGAGACGTTCGATCCGCGGGAGATCGTGCGGCAGGCGGTGGAGGCCGAACGGGCCGGTTTCGACTTCGTCGAGGTGAGCGATCACTATCACCCCTGGCTCTACAGTCACGGTCATTCGGGATTCGTGTGGTCGATGCTCGCGGCCGCCGCGGCACGGACCGACCGGATCGGTCTGGCGACCGGCGTCACCTGCCCGTTCGTCCGATATCACCCCGCGATCATCGCGCAGGCCGCCGCCACGACCGCCGTCCTCAGCGAGGGTCGGTTCACCCTGGGACTCGGTTCGGGGGAACGGCTGAACGAACATGTCGTCGGAGGCGGTTGGCCGTCGGTGACCATCCGGCACCAGATGCTCCGTGAGGCGATCGACATCATCCGCCTGCTGTGGTCGGGCGGCTACCACTCGTATGAGGGCAAGCACCTCACCCTCGACGACGCACGCGTCTTCGATCTCCCCGACGTGCCGCCCACGATCGCAGTCGCGGCGGGCGGCACTGAGGCCGTCGGGATCGCGGCGGAACTCGGTGACGGACTCTTCGCCACCGAACCGGACCCGGATCTGGTGAAGGCCTACGCCGGGGCCGGTGGGTCGGGGCCGAGATACGGGGAGGTGCCTCTCGCGTGGGCGCGTGACGAGGAATCCGCGGTCGAGGCGGCGCACCGGTTGTTCCGGTTCGGGTTGACCGGATGGAAGGTGCAAGCGGAACTGCCGAATCCGATCAACTTCGAGGCTGCGTCGTCGTCGATCCGCACCGAGGACGTCCGAGGCGCCATGGCGTGCGGTCCGGACGTCCGGCGGCACCTCGAGGTGGCAGGCACGTTCGTGGACGCCGGATTCGATCATTTGGCACTGATCAACGCGGGGCCGGACGTCGACGGCTTCTTCGAGTTCTTCGCCAACGAGTTGAGCGAGCCGCTGCGGGCGTTGACAAATCCCTGATATCGGCTGTGCCGCTGTCGCTTTCGCTTCCAGTATGCGCCGCTCGGCGCGCCCGGCGGGACGACGGCGGAACGACTTCTGTATCGTTTCGACTTCGATTCCCGATGTGCGTATGCGACACCGAAACACCGACTACCATCCGGTGGCAGATGTTGAGGTGAACGGTCTTGGAACGCACCCGCATTGGAGGGCGAGATGTCGGAATCGGAGCGGACAGATCTCGATGTGGACGACGAGCTCGACGCCGGGCAGGTGTGGAGAGCTCAGCGGGTCGTTGCTGCCCAGTCACTCGACGCCGACGACTGCCGCATGCTCCTGTCCATGCTCGGCATTGCGGGTAACCCCGATGCGCCGGAGGTGGACTGACAGCGGTCAGGTCACCTTCCGGTGATGGTGAGCGATAATTTCCTGCGCCACCGTCGCCAGTTTGAGATTCATGTCCTGCGAGGTGGTGCGGAGAATCTCCATCGCCTGAGTCTCGGGAATATTGTGGAAGGCCATCAGCAGACCCACGGCCTTCCCGATCTCCCGATTGCTGGCGAGGCCTGCCCGCAGAGTCTCGGCCTCGGCGTGCTCGTGGACGGCCGCCAGCGCCACCGCCGCGAACGATGCGAGCATGATGCCCTGCTCGACGGACGTGGTGTTCAGGGCTCCCGGCGTGTCGGAGAACAGATCGAGAGCGCCGACCTTGCGCCCGAGGATGACGAGGCGGAATCCGGCCGCACCGCGCACCGGCGTGTGGGCCAGCACCCGCGCCGACAGCCGCGGCCACTGCGACATGCTGGAGAGGTCCGTCTCGAACTGGGGCGTGTCGCTGACGATGGCATCGACGCACGGTCCCTCGTTCTCGTCGCGCTCGAACTCGTCGACGCGGGCGGCCACGTCGTCGCTGGCCGCGGCCGTCACGAAGCGGGAATCCTCCCGGAGCATCAGGCTCGCGTGGTCACAGCCCTCGACGAGTAGTGGCGCTGCGTCGCAGATGGATTGGTGGACGTGCCCGAAATCCTGGCCCGCGTAGAGAAGATCGGCGAGGGCCGCGAACGTCGCGGCCGACCTGCCGACAGCCTGCGCGCGCGTCGTATCGGGCGCTGTGTCTCGCATCGTTCCTCCAGCGTGCGGGCATGTGCCCGGCTCACCGATTCAGTGTGCCAGAGAGGGAGGTCGCCGCAGGTCCGGGCCGGAGGAATTCTCGATCGGACTCCGGGGGCGGTCGTCCCGGGCGAAGATGACGTCATGGTTTCGCGCACCGAGGACCCACATGTGACCATCGGCCAGGGAACGCTGCGGGGCGTCCGCCTCGACGGCGTTCGGTCATGGAAAGGCATTCCCTACGCCGCGCCGCCGGTGGGCAAGTGGCGGCTCCGCGCCCCGCGCGCGCCCGAACCGTTCGCCGGGGTGCGCGACTGTTCCCGGTTCGGCCCGATCGCACCGCAGAACGAGCACGGCCCGCTGCCCATCGATCCCGGTCTGACCATCGACGAAGACTGCCTCACCGTGAACGTCTTCGCCCCCGCGACGGATACCGAGCGACCGCGGCCGGTGATGGTGTGGATCCACGGCGGGGCGTATTACCTCGGTTCGTCCGGACAGCGCATGTTCGATCCGACTCGTCTGGTCGATCGCGGCGACGTCGTGGTGGTCACGTTCAACTACCGGCTCGGTGCGCTGGGGTTCCTGGACTTCTCCTCGTTCTCGACCGAGGAGCATCCGTTCGACACGAACCTGGGCCTGCGCGATCAGGTCGCGGCACTGACCTGGGTCCGCGACAACATCGCGGCATTCGGCGGCGATCCGGGCGACGTCACGCTGTTCGGGGAGTCCGCCGGTGGCGGCGCGGTCACCACATTGATGACGTCCCCACCGGCCGAGGGACTGTTCCATCGCGCGATCGCCGAGAGTTCACCCGCGACGTCCGTGTACGGCAGCGACCGCGCCGCGAGCATCGCCGAATCGTTCCTCGAGCTGCTCGACATCGCGCCCGCCGACGCGGGCCGTCTCCGCGACCTGCCCGTCGACGTGCTGACGAAGGCCTGCGTCGAACTCGTCCAGCAGGTGCCCGCGCGGGTCCCCGGCACTCTGGCGGTTGCCCCGACCGTCGACGGCGACGTGGTCCCGCACTACCCGGTGGCGGCATTCCGCAAAGGCCTCGCGCATCGAATCCCGCTGCTGATCGGGACGAACAAGGACGAGGCGTCCATGTTCCGGCTGATGAAGTCGCCTCTGATGCCGATCACCCCGGACGCCGTGCATGAGATGTTCGTGGCGATCGCCGCCGACCATCCCGACCTCCGGGCGGACGAGGAACAGGAGGTGGCGGCCGCGTATCCCGATTACCCGAAGAGGCGCTCGGCCATGGAGATCTCGCGGGACGCCGCGTTCCGGATGCCGACGCTGTGGATCGCGGAGGCGCACAGCCGCGTCGCCCCGACCTGGCTGTACCGCTTCGACTATGCGACACCGTTCCTGCGCGCCGCGCGGATCGGCGCCACCCACGGCACCGAGGTGCCGTACGTCTTCGGGAACTTCGGCGTCGTCCCGCACGATCCCACGTTCAAGCTCGGTGGGCACCGAACCGCCGGGCACGTGTCGGCGCGGATCCAGCGACGGTGGCTGTCGTTCGCCACCGAGGGCACGCCGGACGGAACGGGAGCCGAGGTCGGCTGGCCGCGGTACGACGAGGCGGATCGCACGACCCTGCTGATCGGCAAGTCCGACACCGTCGTCGCCGATCCGGACCGGGAGCTACGCCGGGCCTGGGGTGAGGAAGTCATCGGTTTCACCTGAGCGGAGGCGCCCCGGTTTCGTATCCGCGGAACGGGGGATACCTGCTGAATGAGTCCTGCAGCAACGGAATCGGGTCGCGACCTCAGTGTGGGAGTCGAGGAGGAGTTCTTCCTCGTGGACGCGTCCGGTCACCTCTCCGCCGCGGGACCCGACGTCGTCGCGGAGGCCGGCCACGACATTCACGGGCTTCAGCGTGAACTCGCCCGATGCCAGATCGAGACGGCGACGGGTGTGTGCCACACCGGGGAGGAACTGCACCAGGAGCTGCGCAGCCTGCGACGCCGGCTGGCGAAGGCCGCCGCGGGACGCGACCTGTTGCTGCTGCCCAGCGGGACGTCCCTGATCGTCGAGGGATTACCCCCGGCGATCACCCCGAGCCCGCGGTACGAGGAGATGGCCCGCCACTTCGGGTCGATCGTGGACACGGTGACCACGTGCGGCTGTCACGTGCACGTGGGAATCCCGAGCCGCGACGTCGGTGTGCGAGTGAGCAACCTGGTTCGCAGCTGGCTGCCCGTACTGCTCGCGCTTGCCGCGAACTCGCCGTTCCACAGTGGGCACGACACCGCGTATCACAGTTGGCGGCACATCATGTGGTCGCGGTGGCCGTCGGCGGGGCCGCCGCCCCACTTCGACTCCGCGGACGAATACGAGGCGACGGTCGGCGCCATGATCGGAACCGGTGCCGCGATGGATCGGGGAATGATTTACTGGCACGTCCGGCTCTCCGACAAGCAGCCGACCATCGAGGTCCGGATCGCGGACGTCGCCATGACCGCGGCGCACGCGGCGCTCTACGCGGTAGTCGTGAAGGGGCTCGTCGGATGGGCGCTGCTGTCGCTGGAGGACGGCGTCACCGTGCCGTGGCTGCGCGCCGAGCTGCTGCGGGCGCAGTTGTGGCGCGCGGCCCGTGACGGACTCGACGGGGAATGCACGAGCCCGGCGACGGATCGGTCCCTGCCGATTCGCCGGCAGTTGGAATTGCTGAACGAGTGCGTGGCCCCGGGGCTCGGCGCGAGTGATCGGGCGTTCCTCGAGGCGGGTCTCGACACCGTGCTGCGGGAGGGCACGGGCGCCGAGCGGCAACGGGCAGAGTTCGCGCGCGTCGGCACGCTGGCGGCGGTGGTCGACCTCCTGACCCGCGAAGTGGTCAGCTGACCGGGGGTGGCGGAGTCAGTTCGGTGACGCCGGCGGTGGTGGTGGAGCCGATGTAGCCGGGATGCAGCAATCCGGCGGATCCTTCGCCCGTGAGCAGGGCACCTGCGCTGGTGTCCGGTCCGGTGCGCAGCGGGCCGGGGTCGTCGATCAACGCCTCCACGGTCGCGGTGTCGACGAGGCTGAGGTCGATGCGCTGCCCGACGGGTCGGTAGACGGCGAGGACGACCGGGTCGGGGTAGTGGGCGGCGGTGCGGCGCATGACGTGGAATGCGGGGTCGGTGCCCAGGGCGAGCACGGTGACATTCGCGAACGACGCGAGCCGGTCGGCGACCGTGCGCCCGGCGTCGTTGCGCCACGTACGCCCGTACAGGGTGAGCGCGTCGGACAGGTGACGCTGCTCGGTCTCACCTCTCGGGCTGCCGCCCGCCGGATCGAGCAGGGCCCGCCATCGGTGCTCGTAGAAGTCGCATGCCGTGTCGAAGTCGTCGCCGGAGTTGGTCGCCGCAACGTCGCGACGCGAGGGCGATGCGGGTTCGAGGGCGGATCGACCGCCGGCGAACAGTGTCTCGGCATGTCCGGAGGCCGAACAGCGGGCCACCAGTTGCACCGACCATCGGAGGAGCAGCCCGTCGCGGCAGGTGTACCGGAAACTCAGCTCGTACCGTTGCCCTGCCGTGCGATCGTCGTCGAGGTCGATCATGTGCGCGTAGTCCTCGCGGGTGACGCCGTCCACCTCGGTTTCCGCGGTCATATGATCGAGTGTCCACCGCTGACGCGACCGCTGCGTGGCGATCGCCCGTGTTCGGCCTGCTCGGTGCCGGCCCCGGGGTGTCGGCGAACGTGTCCGCCACACGTGGCACGATCTTCGCGTGAGCACTCCAACTCAGCTCGAACAGCTCCATCTGGTCCTCGGTGACGAGGAGTTCCTCGTCGAACGCGCGGTGGCGCAGGTCATCGGCCAGGTCCGCGCGAGCGCGGACGTGGCCGCGGGCGCGGACCTTCCCGTCAACCGGTTGAGGGCGGGCGATGCCGGGGCGGCCGAACTCGCCGAACTGCTCAGCCCCTCCCTGTTCGCCGAAGACCGCGTGGTGGTGCTGGAGGCCGCGGCCGAGGCGGGCAAGGACGCGGTGGCACTGATCCTCGATGCAGCCGGCGACCCACCTCCGGGCGTCGTCCTGGTGGTCCTGCACTCGGGCGGCGGACGTGCGAAAGCGATGACCGGGGCGCTGGAGAAACTCGGAGCCGTGGTGCACCCGTGCGCCAAACTGAAGTCCGGCGACCTCATCGGGTTCATCCGCGGCGAGTTCCGCACCCTCGAGATCCGGGTGTCGCCGGAAGTGGTCCAGAGCGTGTTCGAGGGGGTCGGCTCGAATCTGCGTGAACTGGCCGCCGCGTGCTCGCAGCTCACGGCAGACACCGGCGGAAAGATCGACGTCGCCGCCGTCCAGCGGTACTACGCGGGCAAGGCCGAGGTGAGCGGATTCGACGTCGCGGACAAGGCCGTCGCCGGCGACACCGCGGGTGCGATCGAGGCGCTGCGCTGGGCGATGCTGCGCGGCGTACCCCACGTGCTGCTGGCCGACGCGCTGGCCGACGCGGTGCACTCGATCGCCCGGGTGGCCCCGGCGGGGCGGGGAGACCCGTTCCGGATGGCGTCGGAACTGGGCATGCCGCCCTGGAAGATCAAGAAGGCGCAAGCCCTCGCGAAGGGATGGACGCCCACGTCGGTGGGGGACGCGCTGCGCATCGTGGCCTCGCTGAACGCCGATGTCAAGGGCGCGGCGGCCGACGCGGACTACGCCGTCGAGAGTGCGGTGGGACGCGTCTCCCGGCTACGCCAGATCTGACGGAGACACGACAACAGCCGCTCGATCCGAGGATCGAGCGGCTGTTGGAGAGCCTATGACGGAAGAACCGTCAGATCTTGCTGGCAGCCTGCGCGAGAGCAGACTTCTTGTTGGCAGCCTGGTTGGCGTGAATGACGCCCTTGCTGGCTGCCTTGTCGAGCTTGCGGCTGGTGGCGACGAGGAGCTCGTTGGCCTTGTCCTTGTCACCGGCCGCCGCAGCCTCGCGGAACGAGCGGATCGCCGTGCGCAGCGAGGACTTCACCGACTGGTTACGGAGTCGGGCCGCCTCGTTGGTACGGATCCGCTTCACCTGGGACTTGATGTTGGCCACGCGTAAAATCCTGTCGTCTTAAGCTGGTTACGGTCGAGAAAGCTGTGGGCGCACACATATGCACCGACAGGCGAGATTACCAGTGATCGGTGTCCGATCTCAAACCGGCGCCGGACGCGCCGACAAATCCTGCGGCTGTGCTGCTGAACGGGTGTACATGTAGCAGCATGTCTGGGATGACGCCCCCAGCATCGAAGTCGTCAACAGTAACGAAATCGTCGGCAACCTCGAAAGCCCCCGTCCGAAAATCGGGGGCAAGCACGCAGGCGGGTGCGAAGGCATCGGGAACGCAGCCGCGGACGCGGGTGACCGCCCGTCCGCGCAAGCCCGCAGAACCCGCCCACGTGTTCGACGGGTACACCGACGTCGGGCGCTACGGGCTGGCGTTCGACGAGATGTTCGACCGCGACGGCACCGTCCGCCCGCCCTACAAGGGCGTCTTCAAGGCACTCGAGCCCGCGGACCGAGCCGACCTCGCCGCCCGATCCGAGGCCCTGGGCAGGGCGTTCATCGACCAGGGCGTGACGTTCTCGCTGTCCGGTCAGGAACGACCCTTCCCACTCGATCTGGTGCCGCGGGTTATCGCCGCTGCCGAGTGGACGCGTCTCGAGAAGGGCATCAAGCAGCGCGTCAAGGCGCTCGAGATGTTCCTCGACGACGTGTACGGGGAACAGCGCATCCTGCGTGACCACGTGCTGCCGAAGAGATTGGTCACCTCGTGCGAGCACTTCCACCGGGAGGCCTCGGGGATCGTCCCGCCGAACGGGGTGCGGATCCACGTAGCCGGAATCGATCTCGTCCGCGACGAGAACGGGGTGTTCCGGGTCCTGGAGGACAACCTGCGTTCGCCGTCGGGAGTGTCGTACGTCATGGAGAACCGCCGCACGATGGCGCGGGTGTTCCCCGACCTGTTCATGTCGCACCGCGTACGGTCCGTCGGTGACTACGCCTCCCACCTCCTGCGGGCGCTGCGCGCTTCCGCCGCCCTCAACGAGGCCGACCCGACCGTCGTGGTGCTGACACCCGGTGTCGCGAACTCCGCGTACTTCGAGCATTCGCTGCTCGCGCGCCAGATGGGTGTCGAACTGGTCGAGGGCCGTGACCTGTTCTGCCGCGACAACATGGTCTACATGCGCACGACCGAGGGCGAACGCCAGGTCGACGTCATCTACCGCCGCATCGACGACGACTACCTCGACCCCATGCACTTCCGGCCGGACTCCGTGCTCGGGGTGGCCGGCGTGCTGAACGCGGCCCGGGCGGGCAATGTCGTCATCTCGAGTGCCGTCGGGAACGGGGTCGGCGACGACAAACTCGTCTACACGTACGTTCCGCAGATCATCGACTACTACCTCGGTGAGAAGCCCTTGCTCGCGAACGTCGACACGTTCCGCTGCTGGCTCGGCGAGGAGTGCGAGCAGGTCCTGGACCGGGTCGACGAACTGGTGATCAAACCGGTGGAGGGTTCCGGCGGCTACGGCATCGTCTTCGGCCCCGACGCGTCACCCAAGGAACTGAACACGATTGCCCGGAAGATCAAGGCGGACCCGCGCGGGTGGATCGCGCAGCCCGTCGTCCAGCTGTCCACGGTGCCCACGAAGGTCGGGGACGAACTGGTGCCCCGGCACGTCGATCTGCGGCCCTTCGCGGTCAACGACGGTGACGACGTGTGGGTGCTGCCGGGCGGCCTCACCCGGGTGGCCCTGCCCGAGGGGTCCCTCGTCGTGAACTCCAGCCAGGGCGGTGGCAGCAAGGACACGTGGGTGCTCGCGAGCAGGAGTTCCGACGAAGAGCGGGAACTCGCAGGTGAGGAGCTCGTGGCTGAGCCGGCGCAGTCCGCCGAGGCCGAGCAGGGACCCGAACTCAGCACGACTCAACTGCAGCAACAACAGCAACAGCAGCAGCAACAGGGCCAGGGAGGTGATCGCTGATGCTGGCGAGGAACGCGGAATCGCTGTACTGGATCGGCCGGTACGTCGAGCGGGCCGACGACATGGCCCGCATTCTCGACGTCGCCGTGCACCAGCTGCTCGACGACGCCTCGGTGGACCCGGACCGCACGTCCCGGTTGCTGCTGCGGGTGCTCGGCATCGAAGCGCCCGACACGCAGCTCGACGTCCGGTCGGTGACGGAACTGGTGGCGTTCAGCCGCAACCAGGTGGGCTCGATCATCGACTCTCTCGCCAGCGCCCGTGAGAACGCGCGGGGCGCCCGGGAGGTCACGTCCAGCGAGATGTGGGAGTGCCTCAACACCACGTACAACGGCCTCGCCGAACGGGAGCGGGCGTCCAAGCGTCTCGGGCCGCACGAGTTCTTCCGATACGTGGAGGAACGCGCGGCGATGTTCGCGGGTCTGGCCGATTCGACGATGAGCCGCGACGACGGATATCGCTTCCTGCTGCTCGGCCGCTCGATCGAACGCGTCGACATGCTCGCGCGGATGCTGTTGTCCCGTGCGGGTGACCGCCCGTCCTCGCCGGCGTGGGTGACGGTGCTGCGCTCCGCGGGAGCCCACGACACCTACCTGCGCACGTACCGCGGCGCGCTGGACGCCAACCGGGTGGTCGAGTTCATCCTGCTGGACCGGCTGTTTCCGCGGTCGGTGTTCCACGCCATCCGGCAGGCGGAGTTGTGCCTCGCCGAGCTCGACCACCAGCCCGACAGCCGCGTCGGACCCAGAGCCGAGGCGCAGCGACTCCTCGGCAGGGCCCGGAGCGAACTCGAGTTCCTGCCGCCCGGCGTGCTCCTCGAGGATCTCCAGGATCGGCTCGCGGGGTTGCAGGAAACCTGCCGCGAGCTCGGAGAAGCCATCGCGCTGCAGTATTTTCACGCCGCGCCGTGGGTGGCGTGGACCGATGCACGGGCCGTCGGCGGCGAAGCCGTCGTGGAGGGAGAGCTGTGAGCTGGCGTATGAGAGTCGTGCACACCACCGGGTATGCCTACGACGCACCGGTCACGTCCTCGTACAACGAGGCGCGACTCACCCCGCGCGGTGACAGCAGGCAGACGGTGATCCTGAACCGCGTGGAGACGACGCCCGCGACGCGGTCGTACCGCTACACCGACTACTGGGGCACCGCCGTCACCGCGTTCGATCTCCACGCACCGCACAAGGAACTCGAGGTCACCGGGCTGTCCGTGGTCGAGACCGAACCGTTCTGGGAGCCGGAGGAGAAGGTGGACTGGGACGAGCTGGCCAGCCCGCCGCTCACCGACCGGTTCAACGAACAGCTGAGCAACACCACGTTCGTGCCGCGCAGCCGCAAGCTCGACACCATCGCCCGGGACCTCCGCAAGGGCCGCACCCCCGACGAAGCCGTTGTCGCGGCGGCGGACTGGGTGCATCGGGAGATGGATTACGTTCCGGGCACGACGGGCGTCCACACGTCCGCGGTCGAGGCCTGGGCCGAGCGGCAGGGCGTGTGCCAGGACTACGCGCACCTGACGCTGGTCCTTCTGCGCAGCATGGGAATTCCGAGTCGCTACGTGTCCGGCTATCTGCATCCGAAACCCGATGCGGCGGTGGACGACACGGTGGCGGGGGAGAGTCACGCCTGGGTGGAGGCGTGGACCGGCGCATGGTGGGGATACGACCCCACCAACGCGGTCGCGGTGAACGAACAGCACGTGTCGGTGGGTATCGGACGGGACTACGCGGACGTTCCGCCGCTCAAGGGCATCTTCTCCGGCGGCCGGGCGACAGATCTCGAAGTCGTCGTGGAGATCACACGGCTGGCGTAAAGTGCCACCCAGATCTATGCGTGGAAAGCAGGACTAACGATCCATTTCGATGAAGGTGGGTTCAATGTCTCCAACCGCACAGGAATACGTAGAAGTCGAACCGATCTCGGACCTCAAGAAGTACGTAGCAGAGGCGATCGGTACGTTCGTACTCGTCTTCTCGGCGGTGGGTACTGCGGTCTTCGCCGGTGCCAAGGTCGGGAACCTCGGTGTGGCACTGGCATTCGGACTGACGCTCCTCTTCCTCGTCTACGCCATCGGACCCATCTCGGGCTGCCACGTCAACCCGGCCGTCACGGTCGGCCACCTCCTGCTCGGCCGATTGTCCGTCGTGAAGGCCGGACTGTACGTCGTCGCCCAGGTCATCGGCGGTCTCGTCGCCGGTGTGGTGGTCTACGCGATCGCGCAGAGCCTGCCCTCGTACAACCGGGCCGACGACGGTCTCGGCGCCAACGGCTGGGGCGCCCACAGCCCGTCCGCCATCAAGGGACCGCTCGGCGGGGTCATCGAGAACGGCTACGGCATCGGCGCGGCGATGATCGTCGAAATCCTCCTCACCGCGCTGCTGGTGTTCGTGGTCCTCGCGTCCACCGACCAGATCTCCGACGTCCCCCTCGCCGGTGTCTCCATCGGATTCACGCTCGCCGTGATCCACCTCGCGTCGATCCCCATCGACAACACGTCCGTCAACCCTGCTCGCAGCCTCGCCGTCGCGCCGTACCAGAACGGCGCACTCGCCCAGGTGTGGTTGTTCATCGTGTTCCCGCTGATCGGTGGCGCCGTGGGCGCGCTGGCCTACCGGTCGCTGTTCGGCCGCTACGACCGCCTGCAGAGCTGAGCGCCGCCCGTCCCGTCCCGGACAGGCGCGGCCTGCGAACCGCAATTCTCACGTGCGTCGTTCTCGCGCTCACCGGGGCGGTCCCCGCGACCGCGTCCGCCGAGGACAGGCCGCTGCCGGGACCGACATATGTGGCCCTCGGCGACTCCCGGGCGGCCGGGCCACTCATCGAGTTCTCCGAGCACCGCGACCTGTGCCTGCGATCACCGGACCTGAACTACCCGGCGAAGCTGGCGCAGCTGATCGGCGCGGCCACCGTCACCGACGTCACCTGCTCCGCGGCCACACCTGCCCATGTGATCAGCACCCCGCAATTCGTGGGGACGCGTTTCGTTCCGCCGCAGATCGACGCGCTCCGCGCGGACACCGACGTCGTGACGCTCAGCATCGGCGGGGGCGGGTCCAATCACCTGCCCGTGTCGGTGCGCTGCGGCGCCCTCGTTCCCGGAGCGGATGCCGGTTGCCGCAACAACCCGCGGGCGGAGCAGCTCACGGTCGAGGGGATCGCGACGATGGCGCCGCAGGTCGACGCCGTGGTGGCCGCGATCGTCGCGAAGGCACCGAACGCCGAGGTCTACCTGATCGGGCACGGCGGTTCCGTCGGACGAAGCGGCTGCTGGCCGAACATGCCCGTGTCCGACGCGGACGCGGTCTGGCTCGAGCGATACTTCGAGCGGTTCAACCAGATCTACGTCGATGCCGCGGCCAGGTACGGCGTGCACTACGTCGACATCGCGAAGGCCGCCGTGGACGGTGGGCACGATGCCTGCGCGCCCGCGGGGCGGCGGTGGTTCGAGGGCATCCTGCCGCAGTCACCCGCGGAACCGGCACATCCCAACGCGCTCGCGATGACCGCGATCGCCGAGATGATCGCCCAAGATCTGGGCCGGTGACGGCGTCACTGCCAGCTGAAGTCCGCTCGCAGACGCCGCGCCACGATCTCGAACTTGTCCTGGGCCATGATGGCGCCCTCGCGGCGGATCCCCGCCTCCGGCACGTCCAGCACCCGGTCCAGGCGGATCCAGCTCGGACGGCCCTCCGCATCCCACGCCCCCGAGCCGACCGCGATCCAGTCCCGGTCGCCCTCGTGCTTGCTCTGCGAGGACAGCATCAACCCGAGCAGGGTGTCGCCGTCGCGTCCGACGACGAGCACCGGGCGGTCCTTGCCCTGGCTCGGATCCTCCTCGTACGCCACCCACGTCCAGACGATTTCGCCGGGATCCGCGCGACCGTCCAGGTCGGGGGAGTACTCCACCTTCCGTGCCCGATGGGCCGTCGGGGCGGAGTTCGCGGTGACCGGACGACCCGGGGCCGGCTTCGGCGCGGCGGCCGTCGACCCGGTCAGGACACCGGCCGCGCGGTCCAGCGCGCCGGACTTCTGCAGCTGCTGGAGAAGCTGCGGGCCCTTGTCCCGTGCAAGTCGGCCCAACGTCTTCCCGATGCTGCTCCACGTGCTCGCCATGGCCGCCGAGCTTAGTGCGTGTATGCCGCGGCAGCCGCAACGCGGTGACTTGGATATCCTGACAGGTGACAGTGGTCCGGAACCGGGCCGGTGCCGGTCCAGGTAAGGGGTCCCCCATCAGCAGCTTCGCCGACAAGACGTTCACGGATCCTGCCCGGATCCGGAATTTCTGCATCATCGCGCACATCGATCACGGCAAGTCGACGCTGGCCGACCGAATGCTGCAGCTCACCGGTGTGGTCGAGGAGCGGCAGATGCGTGCCCAGTACCTCGACCGCATGGACATCGAGCGCGAGCGCGGCATCACGATCAAGGCGCAGAACGTCCGGCTCCCGTGGAAGGTGGGCGACGACGAGTACGTCATCCACCTCATCGACACTCCGGGGCACGTCGACTTCACGTACGAGGTCTCCCGCGCACTCGAGGCGTGCGAGGGTGCGGTCCTGCTGGTAGACGCCGCGCAGGGCATCGAGGCGCAGACTCTCGCCAACCTGTACCTGGCGATGGAGAAGGACCTCACCATCATCCCGGTGCTCAACAAGATCGACCTGCCCGCCGCCGACCCCGACCGGTACGCCGAGGAGATCGCCCACATCACCGGGTGCGAACCGGGCGACGTGCTGCGCGTGTCCGGCAAGACGGGCATGGGGGTCAAGGAACTGCTCGACGAGGTCGTGCGGCAGATCCCCGCCCCGGTCGGCGACCCCGACGGTCCGGCGCGCGCCATGATCTTCGACTCGGTGTACGACGCCTACCGCGGAGTCGTCACCTACGTGCGCGTCGTCGACGGCCGGATCTCGCCGCGCGAGAAGATCACCATGATGTCGACGGGCACCACCCATGAACTGATCGAGGTCGGCATCATCTCGCCCGAACCGAAGGCCAGTATCGGCCTCGGCGTCGGCGAGGTGGGTTACCTCATCACCGGTGTGAAGGACGTCCGGCAGTCGCGAGTCGGCGACACGGTCACCGCTGCGCGCGGCGGTGCGACGGAACCCCTCGTGGGGTACCGCGACCCCAAGCCGATGGTCTACTCCGGCCTCTACCCGCTCGACGGTTCGGACTACCCGGTCCTGCGCGACGCCCTCGACAAGCTGCGTCTCAACGACGCCGCCCTGGCCTACGAGCCGGAGACGTCGGTGGCACTCGGGTTCGGGTTCCGCTGCGGATTCCTCGGACTGCTGCACATGGAGATCACCCGCGACCGCCTCGAGCGCGAATTCGGGCTCGAACTGATCTCGACGTCGCCGAACGTGGTGTACCGGGTGGTGATGGAGGACGGCTCCGAGCACGTCGTCACCAACCCGTCGTACTGGCCGGAAGGCAAGATCCGCGAGGTCTACGAGCCGATGGTGAAGTGCACCGTCATCGCGCCGAGCGAATTCATCGGCGCGATCATGGAGCTCTGCCAGAACCGGCGCGGTGAACTCGGCGGCATGGACTACCTGTCCGAGACCCGTGTCGAGCTTCGCTACGAGATGCCCATGGGCGAAATCATGTTCGACTTCTTCGACGCCCTGAAGTCGCGGACCAAGGGGTACGCCAGCCTCGACTACGAGGAGGCCGGCGAGCAGCAGGCCGACCTGGTGAAGGTGGACATCCTGCTGCAGGGTGAGGCGGTCGACGCGTTCTCGTCGATCGTGCACCGCTCCGCCGCCGGCGCGTACGGCGGACGGATGACATCGAAGCTGCGTGAGCTGATTCCCCGTCAGCAGTTCGAGGTGCCGATCCAGGCGGCGATCGGGTCGAAGATCATCTCCCGTGAGAACATCCGCGCGATCCGCAAGGACGTGCTCGCCAAGTGCTACGGCGGCGACATCAGCCGCAAGCGCAAACTGCTCGAGAAGCAGAAGGAGGGCAAGAAGCGGATGAAGACCATCGGCCGGGTCGAGGTCCCGCAGGAGGCCTTCGTGGCGGCGTTGTCGTCCGAGTCGGTCGGCGACAAGCCGAAGAAGTAGGCGCCCGATCCTGTTGTCCGTCGACGTCTGATCGAAAGTAGGTGCGGCCCGTGGCCCTCGAAACCTGGCTCACCCGAACGCTGGGAATCGAGGTGCCGATCTTCGGTGCCCCGATGGGCGGACGGGCCGGCGGAACCCTCGTCGGCGAGGTGTCGAAGGCGGGTGGGCTCGGCCTGCTCGGCGCCGCGCGCTACGCCACCCCGGAGTGGGTGGCGAAGGAGACGGCGGTCGCGCGGAGCATCGGCGGCGACGCATTCGGCATCGGGTTGATGACCTGGGCGCTCGACGACGACGACGCTCTGCTCGACGCCGCGCTGGCGGAGAACCCGCGGGTCGTGTCGCTGTCGTTCGGTGATCCCGCCCCGTACGTGGAGCGGGTACACGCCACGGGAGCGCTCGTGGTGTCCCAGGTCAACACGATCGACGATCTGCGTGTCGTGGAGGCGGCGGGCGTCGACTTCGTCATCGCCCAGGGCGGCGAGGCGGGTGGCCACACCGGCCGGATCGGGACGTTGCCGCTGCTGCAGGAGATCCTGGACGCCACCGCGCTGCCCGTGCTCGCCGCGGGCGGCATCGCGACCGGCCGCGGTCTCGCCGCCGTCCTCGCCGCCGGCGCGGAGGGCGCGATGATCGGGACCGCGCTGCTGGCCAGCCCCGAGACCATCGGACCGGAGTACGCCCGCGACAAGCTGATCGCGGCGGGTAGCGCCGACACCGTGTACACGTCGGTGTTCGACCAGGCGCGCAGCCAGCCGTGGCCCGCCCGCTGGGGCGGCCGGGCCCTGAGCAACGAGTTCACCTCCCGCTGGCACGGCGCGGACGCCCCCGACACCGAACTCGCCACCGCCTACGACCCGGCGAATCCCGACCTCGGTGTCGTGTACGCCGGGGAGGCCGCGGGTCTCGTCACGTCGGAGCGGCCGGCGGGTGTCGTGGTGCGGCAGATCGCGGCCGACGCGGAGCGGTTGCTACACCGTTTCGCGGAGTAACCCGTAGCGCCGAATCTGGGCCGCCTCACCCTGACCCCGGTGCTGGGTGCAGTACTCGCTCGGCCGGATCACGCCGCAACTGGAGGCGGTCGGCTCCTCATCACACCGTGTAGTGGGCGGGGTGGAAGCCGCCCGCCGCGGCCTCCTCGGCGCGGATGACGTGAACGACCGCGTTGATCAACGCGAGGTGGGTGAACGCCTGCGGGAAGTTTCCCAGGTGCCGCCCCGACTCGGGATCGATCTCCTCCGCGTACAACTCGAGGGGGCTGGCGAACCCGAGGAGCCGCTCGCACAGGCGTTTGGCGCGGTCGAGTTCGCCGATCTCCACGAGCGCCGACACGAGCCAGAACGAACAGATCGTGAACGTGCCCTCCTTGCCTGTCAACCCGTCGTCCGTGGTCTCCACCCGGTAGCGCAGCACCAGCCCGCCCTCGGTCAGTTCGTCCGCAATGGCGAGCACGGTCGCACGGATGCGCGGGTCGTCGGCGGGCAGGAACCGCAGGAGCGGAGCGAGGAGGAGCGAAGCGTCGAGTTCGTCGCTGCCGTAACGCTGGGTGAGGACTCCGCGTGCGTCGACGCCGTGTCCCAGAATGTCGGCCTTGATCTCGTCGGCGAGTTCGGCCCACTGGTCCGCGTAACTCGTCTCGCCCTGCTGCTCGGCGAGTTTCGCGCCCCGGTCGAGCGCCACCCAGCACATGATCTTCGACGACGTGAAGTGCTGCGGCTCGCCGCGCACCTCCCAGATGCCGCGGTCGGGGAGCTGCCAGTGCGCGATCGCCTCCTCGACCTGACGTTTGAGCATCGGCCACAGCGTCTCGGGCACCCGCTCGCGCGATCGCACGTGCAGGTACACGGAATCGAGGATCGTTCCCCAGATGTCGTGCTGGTCCTGGTCGTACGCACCGTTCCCGATCCGGACCGGACGTGCGCCGTCGTGGCCGGACAGGTGCGGCAGCTCCTCCTCGACGAGGGTCCGCTCGCCGCCGACGCCGTACATCACCTGGAGCGGCCGGTACTTGCCGTCGTCGGCGCTGGACACGTCGTAGAGGAACGCGAAGAAGTCGTCGGCCTCCCGGTCGAGCCCGAGGCTGTACAGACCCCACAGGGCGAACGTCGAATCGCGCACCCACGCGTAGCGGTAGTCCCAGTTCCGTTCACCCCCGGGGGTTTCCGGAAGCGACGTGGTCGACGCGGCGAGCAGCGCGCCGGTGGGGGCGTACGTCAACCCCTTCAGGGCCAGGGCGCTGCGCTGCAGGTAGCCACGCCACTTGTGGTCGGGGAAGCGGCCGGTCGTGATCCATTCCCGCCAGAACTTCGCCGTCTGCCACATCTTCTCGGCGGCCTCGTCGTACGTCTGCGGCGCCGGCATGTGCGCCCAGGACAGTGCGACGAACACGTTGTCGTCCTCGACCATCCGGGTCCGGGCGCGGGCCTCGCGCCCTTCCAGCCCGAGCTTCATGTTGCTGGTCAGCCGGAGTGTCGGGTGGTCGCCGGGACCGCTCGACTTGCAGGTGGCGGTGGCTTCCTCGTAGACCTTGCCGGTGTACTCCCACACCGCGTCGCCGCGGTGGTAGTCGAACGCGGGCTCGCAGCTCATCTCCAGTTCCACGGTGCCGTTCACGCACTTGACGGTCCGCAGCAGGACGTGTTCGGCATCCCAGTCCGTGGGGGTGCGGCGGCGGGAACGGGACCGCTGTTCCACGTTGTGCCACGGACCGAGCACGAGTGCGTCGCGGACGATGAGCCACCCGGTCTCGGTCTGCCACGTCGTTTCGACGATCAGTCCCCCCGGCAGGTAGCGGCGGGCGGCGGGCACGTTCTGCCCGTACGGTGCGATCCGGAAGTGGCCCGCGCTGCGGTCGAGGACGGCGCCGAAGACGCTGGGGGAGTCGGGCCGGGGGATGCACATCCACTCGACCGCCCCGTTTCGGGCGATCAGGCACGTGGTCTCGCAGTCCGACAGGAATGCGTAATCGTCGATCGGCGGAAACGCGCGACGGTGGCGATGCGCGGCGGAGCGGGGCTGGTCGTCCGAGTGCGCATCGAGAGACACCATCTGCTCATCATCGGCCGTCGTCGTCACGGCGTCCACCTGTGCGCCGACCAGCTGCCGTCGAACGATAGGGTGGCACGGTGGACCGGATGGCGAGTTGGTGGGACGGCTTCGAGCTGTGGATCGCCGGGCTCCCGTTCGTGCCGCAGGTCGCTCTCGTGCTGCTGGTGATGGTGCCGGTGTGCCGAGGACTGGCGTGGCTGCTCGATCGTGGCCTGGCCGCAGTCTTCGTCCTGCTCAGGCGGGACGTCTCGAAGGTGGAGGAACCCTGATGCCGCGCTCACGCGTCACACTCGCGCTGCTCGCGCTGCTCGTCCTCGTCGTGGTCGCCTGGCTGGTCACCCGGTAAATCCCGTTCGATGTGGGCGGTTGGTTCAGCCTCTGCTACAGTCCACGGCGTGTCTGAAGCCGCTGTACACCAGGTCCGCCATGAATTGGCGTTGATCGCTGTCGGCATGCTCGCAGTCGCCGACATCGACTGTTGTTGATTTCTCCCTCGCACACAGAAATGCGCGCGGGTGACACCGCGCACGCTCGACCGGTCTCGCGCTGCTGATTTCGTTCGCATTCCTGATTCCCGTTCGGGCGATCCCTGCGTTCCTCCTCTTGCACCACCTCCCACGTTTCGCACCACCCCTCTGTGACAGATCCCCAGGAAGGTTTCTCCCATGAAACGCCGTTCTCGTAGTCTCCTCACGGCCCTCGTGACGCTCGGAGCTGTGGCGCTGACCGCGTGCAGCGGCGGCGCCAGCGACACCGCCGGCGGCGACTCGGCCGGTGCCGACGGCAGCGCGGGCACCATCAACCTGTACGCGTACGCCGTGCCGAAGCCGGGCTTCGACAAGCTGATCCCCGCGTTCAACGCCACCGACGAGGGCAAGGGTGTGGCCTTCCAGCCGTCCTACGGTGCCTCCGGTGACCAGTCCCGCAAGGTGAAGGACGGCGCCGAGGCCGACTTCGTCAACTTCTCCGTCGAACCGGACATCACCCGCCTCGTCGACGCCGGCCTGGTGGACAAGAGCTGGAACCAGGACGCCTACAACGGAATTCCGTTCGGTTCGGTGGTCACCATCGTCGTGCGTGAGGGCAACCCGAAGAACATCCACGACTGGGACGACCTGTTGCGTCCCGACGTCGAGGTCGTGACCCCCAACCCGTTCAGCTCCGGATCCGCGAAGTGGAACCTGCTCGCACCGTACGCGGCGAAGAGCAACGGCGGCCAGGACCCGGCCGCCGGTCTCGCCTACATCACCTCGCTGGTGAACGACCACGTGAAGATTCAGCCGAAGTCGGGCCGCGAGGCGTCGGAGGCGTTCCTGCAGGGCACCGGTGACGTGCTGCTCAGCTACGAGAACGAGGCGCTGTTCATCGAGGGCAACGGTGACCCCGTCGAGCACGTGACCCCGCCGACCACGTTCAAGATCGAGAACCCGGTCGCGGTGCTGTCGAACAGCAAGAACCTGGAGAAGGCCAACGCGTTCAAGGACTTCCTCTACACCACCGAGGGCCAGAAGCTGTGGGGCGAGGCCGGATTCCGCCCGGTCGATCCCGCAGTGGCCACGGAGTTTGCCGACAAGTTCCCGGAGCCGGCCAAGCTGTGGACCATCGCCGATCTCGGCGGCTGGTCCAAGGTCGACTCCGAGGTGTTCGCCAAGGACACCGGGTCCATCGCAGTGATCTACGACAACGCAACCAAGTAAGACCGACGTGAGCGACACGACGACGACGGCGACGGGCGGACGCGGCACCACGGTGCCGTCTCCGCCCGTTCCGCCCGCGCGCAAGAAGATCGCCCGGGTCACCGGTGCGGTGGGACCGCTCGGCATCGGCATCGCGACGCTCTGGCTGAGCGTCATCGTGGTCCTGCCACTTGCCGCGCTCACCGTGGCCTCGTTCGGCGACGGGATCGGCGGCTTCGTGGACGCGATCACCGCGCCCGTGGCGGTGGCGTCCCTGCGCGTCACCGTCGTGGTGTCGGTGGTGGTGGCCGTGATCAACGTGATCATGGGCACGCTCATCGCGTGGGTTCTGGTGCGCGACGAATTTCCCGGCAAGCGGGTCGTCAACGCGCTGATCGACCTGCCGTTCGCGTTGCCGACCATCGTGGCCAGCATCGTGCTGCTGTCGCTGTACGGCCCGGAGAGCCCGATCGGCGTCCACCTCAACGCGACGCAACCCGGTCTGATCGTGGCGCTGGCATTCGTGACGCTGCCGTTCGTCGTCCGCTCGGTGCAGCCGGTGCTGATCGAGGTGGACAGGGAAGTCGAAGAGGCCGCGGCCTCGCTCGGCGCGGACAACGTGACGATCTTCCGGCGAGTCGTGCTGCCGACCCTGACCCCGGCCATCATCAGCGGCGCGGGGCTCGCGTTCGCCCGCGCGATCGGCGAGTACGGATCCGTCGTCCTGATCGGCGGAAACATTCCCCGAGAGACCCAGGTCGCTTCCCAGTACATTCAACAGCAGATCGAAATCGATCGGCCGGCCGCCGCGGCGGCCGTGTCGGTGGCTCTCCTGGCCATCGCGTTCGTGACGTTGTTCGCCCTCCGGGTCTTCGCCAGCCGGGGGCAGCGTCGTGAGGAGCAGGCGGAATGAAGCTCTCTGGGTCCACCCGGATCACCCTGCGCGCGGTCGCGCTGCTCTATCTGTTCGGCCTGCTGGTGGTGCCGATCGTCATCATCCTGTTCCGCACGTTCGAGAACGGGATCGGCGCGTTCGTCCAGTCGATCAGCACCCCCGCCGCGATCTCCGCGCTCAATCTGTCCCTGCTGATCGTGGCCATCGTCGTCCCGGTGAACGTGGTGTTCGGGATCGTCACGGCCCTCGCGCTGGTCCGGGGCCGATTCCCCGGGCGCGGCCTGGTGCAGGCGGTGGTCGACCTTCCGTTCGCCGTCTCGCCGATCGTGGTCGGTGTGTCGCTGATCCTGCTGTGGGGCGCCAACGGGTGGTTCGGCGGGCTCGAATCGCTGGGGTTCAAGGTGATTTTCGGGCTTCCCGGCATGGTCATCGCCACCCTCTTCGTGACGTTGCCGTTCGTCGTGCGGGAGGTGGAGCCCGTCCTGCACGAGATCGGCGAGGAGCAGGAACAGGCCGCCGCGACGCTCGGTGCGAGCCGCTGGCAGACGTTCTGGCTGATCACCTTGCCCGCCATCCGCTGGGGCCTCACCTACGGCGTGGTCCTGACCGTCGCCCGCTCGCTGGGCGAGTTCGGTGCGGTGATCATGGTGTCCTCCGGCTTCCCCGGTGTGTCGCAGACCTTGACCCTGCTCGTGCACTCGCGCTACATCGACGACCACAACACGTTCGGTGCGTACTCCGCAGCCACCCTGCTGATGGGCATTGCGCTGATCACCCTGCTTCTGATGACTCTGCTCGACCGCAAGAGGAGCACCACATGATTACCGTGACCGGCGCCCGGAAGAACTACGGGTCCTTTGCTGCTCTCGACGACGTCACCATCGACATCCCCTCGGGTTCGCTGACCGCGCTCCTCGGGCCCAGTGGTTCGGGCAAGTCGACGCTGCTCCGATCCATCGCCGGCCTGGAGTCCCTCGACTCCGGCACCGTCGTGATCGGCGGGAACGACGTCACCGACATCTCCCCGCAGAAGCGGGACATCGGCTTCGTGTTCCAGCACTACGCGGCGTTCAAGCACATGACGGTGCGTGACAACGTCGCGTTCGGTCTGAAGATCCGCAAGCGACCCAAGCCGGAGATCGACAAGAAGGTCAACGAGCTTCTCGAGATCGTCGGCCTCGACGGCTTCCAGCATCGCTATCCGGCGCAACTGTCCGGCGGTCAGCGTCAGCGGATGGCGCTCGCGCGGGCCCTGGCCGTGGACCCGAAGGTGCTTCTCCTCGACGAGCCGTTCGGCGCGCTCGACGCGAAGGTCCGCACTGACCTGCGCACCTGGCTGCGCCGGTTGCACGACGAGGTGCACGTGACCACCGTGCTGGTCACCCACGACCAGGAGGAGGCGCTCGACGTTGCCGACCGGATCGCGGTCCTCAACAAGGGCCGGATCGAGCAGATCGGCGAACCGGCAGACCTCTACGACCGTCCCCACAACGACTTCGTGATGTCGTTCCTCGGGTCGGTGGCCAAGCTCAACGGTCAGCTGGTCCGCCCGCACGACATCCGCCTCGGCCGCGATCCCGACCTGGCCCTCGCCCAGAAGGCCGGCACGGCCGAGTCGCTCGGCGTCACGCGGGCCACCGTCGAGCGAGTGGTGCACCTGGGGTTCGAGGTGCGGGTGGATCTGCGCAACGAGGCGACCGGTGAACCCTTTTCCGCGCAGGTTACTCGCGGCGACAGCGCGGCGCTCGGTCTGCAGGAAGGCGAGACCGTGTACGCGCGGGCGACGCGGGCACCCGAACTCCCGGAGGCCGAAGTTCCGGTCTCCCTGTAACTCCCCGCCGATGTAGGAGGCGACTGTGGCGACCCCGGTGAATCCCGTCCGTGACAACGTTCTGATCGTGCACTGGCACGATCTGGGCCGTCACCTCGGATGTTACGGCGCGTCCGGGGTGCGTAGTCCGAACCTCGACCGGCTCGCCGCGGAGGGTGTGCTGCTGACGGACGTGCATGCGGCGGCGCCGCTGTGCTCGCCGTCCCGTGGCGCTCTGTTCTCGGGCCGGTACCCGCACAGCAACGGGCTGATCGGCCTCGCACACCACGGCTGGCAGTACCACGACGACGTCCGCACGCTGCCGTCCCTGTTGGCGGAGGCGGGCTGGTACACGTCTCTGTTCGGGATGCAGCACGAGACCGCGTATCCCAAGCGCCTCGGCTTCCACGAGTACGACGTGACGAACTCGTACTGCGAATACGTCACCGATCGGGCGTCGCGGTGGCTGGCGCGGTTCCCTCCGCAACCGTTCCTGCTGACCGCAGGATTCTTCGAGACCCACCGCCCGTACCCGGTCGACAGGTATGTACCCGCCGATCCCGAAGGTTTCGACGTTCCGTCGTACCTGCCCGACCGGCCGGAGGTCCGTGAGGATCTGGCCGGATTCCACGGGTCGATCGAGGTGGCCGACGCGGCCGTCGGCAGGTTGCTGCAGACGCTGGACGACGAGGGGCACGACGAGCGCACGTGGGTCGTGTTTCTCACCGACCACGGCGAGGCGTTCCCCGGAGCGAAATCGACACTGTATGCGCCGGGCACGGGAATCGCGACGATCGTCCGCCCACCGCGGAGGCTGCGGGCGGCGCCCCGCGTCTACGACGACCTGTTCAGTGGGGTGGATCTGGTTCCCACCCTTCTCGATCTGCTCGGCGTCCCGATCCCCGCGGCCGTGGAGGGTGTTTCCCACGCCGGGCAGTTGCTGGGGCGGTCGGAGTCGACGGCGCGCGACGTCCTGTTCACGGAGAAGACGTTCCACGACAGCTTCGATCCCATTCGCGCGGTGCGCACCAAGCAGTTCAGCTACATCGAGAACTACGCACCACGGCCCAGGCTCGATCTGCCCCTCGACATCGAGAACAGTCTGTCCGGTGCAGCGCTGGGCACCGAGCATCTCCGGCCGCGTCCGAGCCGGGAACTCTACGACCTGGTCGCCGATCCCGGCGAGCGCGACAACCTGGCCGACACCGAGGACTTCGCCGGGACGCAGGCCGAGTTGGCGCTGGAACTCTCCACGTGGCGGCGGGCGACGGGCGACTCGATCCCGAGCGAGGAGGAGGGAACGGCCTACGCCCGGAAGGCCATGGAGGAATACCTCGCCACTCTCGGCCGGGTGCCGGACGTGCGTTCGGCCTACAGCGCCGAACGCGGAATCCTGGACGAGCCGCGGAGCGGCGTCGCGACGTAGGGGCCGGGTCGGGGGGCGGATGATGCGGTTCCGTCCTCGCGACCTGCACGGCAGTGGTGCACTGGAAGCGTGAGCGTCGACTGCCCGCGGTGCACCCCGCCGAAGCTGCTGCGTGAGATGGTGCGCCGCCTCGGCCGTTCGGCGACACTTTCCGGGTCCGGCGAGGCAGCGGTGACGGGTATCAGCCAGGACTCGCGTCTCGTACAGGCCGGAGACGTGTATGCGGCGCTGCCGGGGCGGCACCGTCACGGGATCGAGTTCGCGGTCGAAGCGGCAGCGCGCGGCGCCGTCGCGATGCTCAGCGACCGCGACTCGGACGTCCTGCCGACGATCGTGGTGGACGATCCGCGTCGTGTTCTCGGTCCGTTGGCATCGTGGGTCTACGGCACTCCGTCCGACGCACTCGACGTCTACGGCGTGACCGGGACGAACGGGAAGACCAGCACCGCGTACCTGCTGGACGCGGGACTGCGTGCGGCAGGTGTCGCCACCGGCATGATGACGGGGATCACCGTCCGGGGACCGAACGGGTCACGCACGGCGACCCGGACCACTCCCGAGGCGTGCGAACTCCAGCAGACCCTCGCCGCGTTCGCGGAGCACCGGATCGGCGCCGTCGCGATGGAGGTGTCGAGCCACGGCCTCGCTCTGCACCGAATCGACGGAACATCCTTCCGGGTGGGGGTGTTCACCAACCTCGCCCGCGACCATCTGGACTTTCACCCCGACATGGACGCGTATTTCGCGGCGAAGGCCAGACTGTTCGAACCGGGGCACTGCGCCGCGGCAGCCATCGGCGTCGACGACGAGTTCGGACGCCGCCTCGCCGCCACCGTCACCGTGCCCCGCATGACGTTCTCGTCGACGACGCCGGCGGCCGACTTCCACGCCTCCGCCGTGCACGCGGACGAGGGCGGCACGTCGTTCACGCTCCACGGCGCCGGGGCGCGGAAACCGGTGCGGCTCCGGCTACTCGGAGTGCATCAGGTGGACAACGCACTCGCGGCGATCGCCGCCCTCGCGGCTCGCGGCGTGGACCTCGACGCGGCGGTCGCCGGGATCGAGAACCTCGACACCGTGCCCGGACGCCTGGAGGCGGTGCACGCGGGCCAGCCGTTCCTCGCTTTCGTCGACTACATGCACAACACGGCCGGACAGCGACGTCTGTTTCCGTACCTCCGCTCGCTGACCGAGGGTCGGGTCATCGCCGTCGTCGGGGCGACCGGTGAGCGCGACCCCGGCAAGCGGGTCCCGCTCGGCGCGACCGCAGCCCGTTTCGCCGACACCGTCATCGTCACCGACGAGAGTCCGTACTCCGACAACGCGCACCGCCTACGCGAGGACGTGGCGCGAGGAGCTCGCAGTGGTGGCGACGCCGAAGTGCTCGTCCTTCCCGACCGCGCCGAGGCGATCGCCGCCGCCGTCACCCTCGCCGCGCCGGGCGACGTCGTGGTGGTCGCAGGCCGTGGGCACGATCGGGTTCAGGCGTACGGACCGCGCCGACGTGTGTTCGACGACCGGATCGCGCTCCACGAGGCACTCCTCCGGCTCGTCGCACGCTGAGCTAGGCCAGTAGCGTCTCGTGCCGGGCGAGTTCGGCGAGAATCCGTGCGACGAGGTCGTCGAGATCGGCGCCGGTGGTGTCGAACGCGAGATCCGGGTTCTCGGGGGCCTCGTACGGTGCATCGATCCCGGTGAGGCCGCGGAGTTCGCCTGCCCGCGCCCGCGCGTAGAGCCCCTTGGGGTCACGCCGTTCGCACTCGTCGACCGGCGTGCTCACGTGTATCTCGAGAAACGGCAGTCCCGCGGCCTCGTTGAGCGCCCGCGCAATCGCGCGGTCCGAGCGCAGCGGTGACACCATCGACGCGATGGCGACCACCCCGGCGTCCGCGAACAACCGGGTGAGGTGACCGACGCGGCGGATGTTCTCGGCCCGGTCGCCGGGGGAGAATCCGAGGTCGTCCGAGATGCCGTGCCGGACGTTGTCGCCGTCGAGCAGGTAGGCGGTCCGTCCGGCGTCGACGAGGGTCCGTTCGAGTGCGACGGCCACCGTCGACTTGCCGGACGCCGGCAGCCCGGTCAACCAGATGGTGGCGCCCCGCTGCCCGGTCGCGGACCAGCGCCGATCCCGTTCCAGCGACGACGGGTGCCACTTGATGTCGTGCCGGGTCTGCTCGCCGGGCACGACTTCCCGGGCTTCGCTGACGGTGCCGGCGCCGACGGTGTCGTTGCTCTGCTCGTCGATGAGGATGAACGCGCCGGCATCGCGATTGGTGGCGTAGGGGTCGGGAAGCACCACCGTGCTCGTCCGGAGCGTGATCCGGCCGATGTCGTTGAGGGCGAGTTCGCTGGGGGAATCGTGTTCTTCGAGCGTTTCCGGGTCGAGCCGGGTGTGCAATTCCTGAACCGTGGCGCGCACGGTGCGGCTGGTGTGCTTGAGCGCCACCCGGTCGCCTGCCCGCAGCGGTGTCTCGCTCAGCCAGCACACGGTCGCGTCGATCTCGCGGGCCGGGGCGGGTGCGGTCGCGTCGGCGGCGGCGCTCACGACGAGGTCGCCGCGGGCGATGTCGAGGTCGTCCGCGAGTTCGAACGACACCGACAGCGGGGCGACCGCGACGGACCGGCTCGGATCGAGGGTGTCGAGGGCGGTGACCGTGCTGCGGGAACCGGCGGGCAGCACCACCACCTCGTCGCCGACGGACAGGGTGCCTGCGGACAGCCGGCCGGTGTAGCGGCGTCGCCGGTCGTCGGTGGGACGCGCCACCCACTGGATCGGCAGTCGCAGTTCGGACGCGACCGCGGACGGCGCGGCGAGTTCCACCTCTTCGAGGTACTCGAGGATCGTGGGCCCGTCGTACCAGGGTGTCGAATCCGACCGTGTCACGACGTTGTCACCGCGGGTGGCGGACACGGGGATCACCGTGAGGTCGCGGCCGCCGAGCCGCTGCGCGAGCAGGCCGAGTTCGGATTCGACTTCCTTGAACCGGGTCTCGTCGAAGTCGACGAGGTCGATCTTGTTGACCACCGCGACGAGGTGCGGCACACCGAGGAGGTCGGCGATCCGGGCGTGGCGGCGGGTCTGCCGGAGCACCCCGGCGCGGGCGTCCACGAGCAGCACGGCCACGTGGGCGTTCGACGCACCGGTGAACATGTTGCGGGTGTACCGTTCGTGCCCCGGCGTGTCCACGAGGACGAAGCTGCGGGTGGGGGTGGAGAAGAACCGGTACGCCACGTCGATGGTGATGCCCTGTTCGCGTTCGGCGCGCAGCCCGTCGGACAGGGCGGCGAGGTCCGCCTCGCCGTCGGCGTTGGTCACCGCCTCGAGGTGGTCGGTGGGCAGGCTCCCGGTGTCGTGGAGGAGCCGCCCGATCAGCGTGCTCTTGCCGTCGTCGACGCTGCCCGCGGTGGCGAGCCGCAGCAATTGGCGGGGCCGGCTGGTGGTGGTCATCAGAAGTACCCCTCGCGTTTGCGGTCTTCCATCGCGGCAACGGAAGTCCTGTCGTCGGCCCGGGTCTCGCCCCGTTCGGAGACCGTGGCCGCGGCTATCTCCTCGATCACGCCGGCGACGTCGCCGGCGTCGGAGCGCACGGCACCGGTGATGGTCAGGTCCCCGACCGTGCGGTACCGCACCCGGAGTCGTTGCACCAGTTCGTCTTCGGTGGGCAGCGTGTACTCGGACAACCCCAGCAGGATGCCGTCGCGTTCGAACACCTGCCGCTCGTGGGCGAAGTAGATCGACGGCAGCGCCAGGTTCTCGAGTTCGATGTAGCGCCAGATGTCGAGTTCGGTCCAATTGCTCAGCGGGAACACGCGGACCTGCTCCCCGCGGCGAATCCGCCCGTTGTACAGCGACCACGGCTCGGGCCGCTGCGAACGCGGATCCCACTGCCCGAACTCGTCGCGGAAGCTGAGGACCCGCTCCTTCGCGCGGGCCCGTTCCTCGTCGCGGCGCGCGCCGCCGAACGCGGCGTCGAAGCGGTGCTCCTCGAGGGCGTCGAGCAGGGTGCGGGTCTGCAGGCGGTTCCGGGACGTGCCCGGGGTGCCCGTTTCGGTGACGCGGCCCCGGTCGATCGACTCCTGCACCGACGCGACGATCAGCCGGTGACCGTCCTCGGCGAGCCGGCGGTCGCGGAACTCGATCACCTCGGGGAAGTTGTGCCCGGTGTCGACGTGCAGGACGGGAAACGGCAACGGGGACGGCCGGAACGCCTTCTCCGCCAGCCGCAGCAACACGATCGAGTCCTTGCCGGCCGAGAACAGCAGAACCGGCCGCTCGAGTTCGGCGACCACCTCGCGGATGATGTGCACGGCCTCCGCCTCCAGCGCGCGGAGTTCGTCCACCCGTGCGGCGGTGTCGGTGGCGGTCACAGCGGAAGTCCGTTCGCGGCGGCGGCGGACCGATACCGCTCCACCCACTCCTTGGAGCGGCCGTCGCTCTGCCGCTTCAGCGGCGGCGGCGGCGCGAGATCGGCGTCGAGGCCGAGTTCGACGAGCACCTTCGCCGCCGTCGCCTGCGGCGCCGCGACGAGATCGTCGAAACCGATGTCGATGTGGTCGAGTCCCTCGGCCTCGAACCAGTTGCGCCACTGCTCATCCTGATCGCGCAGAATGCGGACGAGGTGGGCGATGCCGCCCGCGTGGTACTCGGCGCCGTCGTGCGGGGCGGGTGGGGTGGCGTCGTCGCGCCACACCTGGGTCTGCACCGCCCGCCACATCGACACCGCCTGGGCGACGACGTCACGCCGGTAGACATGGATGAAGGCGAGGTCGCGGCCGAGAATGTCGTCGAGGGCGGACCGCAGGTCGTCGCCGGACCGCTCCGGAAGTCCGGCGGCGCGGTCGACGACGAGCGGCACCTGGTTCCACATCAGCTTTCCGCCCCACACCCCGTTGGGGGTGCGACCGAGGCTGAGCAGTTGATCACGCCACTGCTCCGCCGTGCGGGTGTCGACGGTCCCCGGTTCGAGCGGGGCGAGCAGTGCGAGCACCGCCTCGTCGGTGACGCCTTCGAACCACTGCCGCGGCTGCGGTGATCGACTGGTGGACGGCAGGTATTGGAAGAACTCCTCGGGGTGGCCGGCCACGGTCGTGGCGCGAAGAGATTCGACGAGCAGAGTGCTGCCGCTGCGCTGTGACGCGCAGACGAGATATGAGCGTGGCTCCGACATGCCGGAAACTATAAACGCGAAATTCGGTGCCGAAATCGGGAGGAAATCGAATTAGCGTGATTGAAACACTTGGCATTTTCTGCTGCGTGTGAGTCTCCGATGTCAGCGCTGTGACGCTATGCATTTCGGCAGTTCAGGACAGTGTTCGGGCGTAGGAATTCGGTTCGCGCCTCGTCGGGGGAATGACGCCGCGACGGGTGAATATGAATCAGGCTGATCGAAATAGGTGAAACGGAAGCCGACCGTGTTCAGCCTTTTCGGCAGATGAGCACCGGGCACCGGGCGTGGTGGATGAGGCTCTGGCTCGTCGAGCCCACGATCGACGCGGTGAACGGATTTCGCCCGTGGCTGCCGACGGCGATCAACTGCGCACCGAACGAATACTCGAGGAGCACCTTCATCGGCCCACCACGCTCGAGGCAGCGCGTGACCTCGACATCGGGATACTTCTCGCGCCACCCTGCGAGGCTCTCGGCGAGCCACGCCTCCTCGTGCTGGACCAGATCGGACCAGTCGGTGAAGCGACGTTCCTCCGAGTACCACGCACCGAGGGTGGAGTGCTCGGCCCAGGTGTGCACCGCGACGAGGGGAGCGCCGAAGAACGCCGCGAACTCGAACGCGTGGGCCACCGCCATGTCGCTCAGTTCGCTGCCGTCCACACCCACCACGACGGGACGGGTCTCGCTGACCTCGTGGCCCTGGATGCCGCGCCAGACGACCACCGGACATTCGGCGCGATTCGACACCCGCACGACATCGGAACCGGCAACCACGGATTTCATCTCACTCGTGGCCGCGGGCCCGAGAACCAGCATCCGCGCCGTCTTGGACAGTTCCACCAGCGCGTGGGCGGGCGGACCGGGGTGGGTGCTGCGCTCCACCTCCAGGTCCTGCTGCCCGTCCAGGACGATGCGCTCGGCGGCGTCGAGGAACTCATCGCCTTCGGGGTGACCGTCCGCGGAATTCGGATGCTTGGGTAACACGTGGACGAGGCGCAGCGGCTCCTCGAAGCGCCTCGCGGCGGATGCAGCCCACGCCGCCGCCTCCAGCGCGCCGTCCGATCCGTCGATCCCTGCCACGATGCCGCGTCGAATCCGTGCTGTGCTCATGGGGGTGCTCCTCACCTCCATTCCAGTTTGGTCCAGGACGGCGGCGACGCGCCAGAGGTAAATCGGCCGGCGGCCGATCCCGACACGATCGAGGCGGTCCGCGGGATACTCGAGTGACCGGCGAGCGAGCGACGACACCAAGAAAGAGAGCAACGGTTCACCATGAAGAAGCGGACGAGCGGCTCGGAAGAGGGAGGGGGAGGCGACTCTCCCTCACAGTTGATCGATGCGCGAATCGAGGAGCTGTCCGATTGGCGGGGCGAAACGCTCGCCCGGATCCGTGCCCTTGTCAAGCAGGCCGAACCCGACGTCGTCGAGGAGTGGAAGTGGAGAGGGGTTCCGGTGTGGTCGCACGCCGGAATGATCTGCACCGGTGAGACGTACAAGAACGCGGTGAAGGTGACGTTCGCCAAGGGCGCTTCACTGGACGACCCTTCCGGCCTCTTCAACTCCAGCCTCGAAGGCAATACCCGGCGTGCCATCGATTTCCACGAGGGCGACACTATCGACGAGAAGGCGTTCCAGGCGCTCGTCCACGCCGCCGTGGCACTGAACACCTCCTGAAGTACGGGCCAAGGGTTTTCGGCCGCCCCGACCTGGTTCACCTGGGGTTTCCCTGCGTTTCGCTGGCGTGGTGAACCGGAGGCGCGGTTGAACCGTGTGTACTGCTGGGAGGTGGTGACCGATGCCGGATGCCCAGTCCGAGCTTATGCACGCCCTGTACGAGGAGCATGCCCCCGCAGTGTGGCGGTATGCCCTGCGGCTGACCGGCGACCGCGCCCGCGCCGAGGACATCGTGCAGGAGGTACTGCTGCGAGCCTGGAAGCATCCGAACGTGCTCGACCAGTCGGAGTCGTCGGCTCGGGCGTGGTTGTTCACGGTCGCCCGGAACCTCGTGTTCGACGAGCACCGCAGCGCCCGCTCCCAGCGTGAGATCGGGATGAGCACAACACCCGAACGCGCCGCCCCGGACAGCTCGGACGGCGCACTCGACGCCTGGATGATGGGTGATGCGCTGGCCCGGCTCAGTCCCGACCACCGTGCGGTCCTCGTGCTCGGCTACTACCGGGGAATGTCGACCCACCAGATCGCCGACGAACTCGGAATTCCGGAGGGAACGGTGAAATCCCGCATGCACTACGGATTGCGGGCCCTTCGATTGGCTCTGCAGGAAATGGGGGTGACCCGATGACGTTCGACGACTTCGAGTCGCACGAGGATCCCTACGTACGCTGGGATGCCGCGTACGTGCTCGGTGCGATGTCCCCGAGCGATCGGCGCGAATACGAGGCGCACCTCGCCCACTGCGCACGGTGCTCGCAGGCCGTGTCCGAATTGGCGGGCATGCCCGGGTTGATGGCCCTGATCACACCGGAAGAGGCGTTCGGCACACTGCCGGGGAACGCTGGGCCCCAGGACGAGGAGACGCCCGCACCGCGCGTGCTGACCCAGTTGGTGGGCACGGTACAACGGCGCCGACGCTACCGGCGAGCGGCGACGGCACTCGCGGCGGCGGCCGCCATGGTCGCCGTGGCGGTCCCCGTCGGGGTGCTGGTGACGCAGGACCGGACCCCGGCCGTCCCCGTCACGGCCATGCCCGTCCCGGACCGCGCGAACACCACCGAGGCGGTGTTCACCCCCGTGGTCCCGACTACGATCACCGCGACTGCGTCCGTCGCGTCGACGTCCTGGGGCACCGTCATCTTCGTCGAGTGCTCCTACGAGGACACCTGGCCCGGCGACGGTCGCTACGGCGCGGACACCGAGGGGTACGCGCTGACCGTCACCGACCGCTCCGGGGTCGTCACCACACTGGCCACCTGGACCGGCGAGGCAGGCAGGACGGTGCGGCCCACGGCCACCACCAGCCTGCCCGTCGACGAGATCGCGAGCATCGACGTGCGATCCGACGACGACCATCAGGTACTGCTGACCACGGCGTTGTGAGCGGGCCGCCAGGGAGTCGGGTCGGTTTCATACCCCTTGCACGCTTCACCGCCGTGTTTCGTTCGTCACGAACGTTTACGGAAAAATGTTCTGCCACCGGTGAACCCGACCGGTACGTGGTTCGTGTGTATATCCAGTGGGTGACCGCAGGTCGCCCCGTCCGATCCACGACACGGGGGTCTGCCGATGAATCTCACGGATCACGAGCCACGGAAAACCGGTCGGAACATGCGCGTCGCCGACTACATCGTCGCGGCGCTGGCCGCAGAAGGGGTCGAGCACGTCTTCGGAGTGGGAGGCGCGAACATCGAGGACCTGTACGACGCGCTGCACCGCTCCCGCGACGTCGAGGGCGTCGTCGCCAAACACGAGTTCTCGGCGACGACCATGGCCGACGGGTATGCCAGGACGTCGAACCGGATCGGCGTGGTCGCGGCGACGTCGGGCGGCGGTGCGCTCAATGTGATCGCCGGGCTCGGTGAGGCATTCGCGTCCCGTGTGCCGCTTCTGGCGCTGGTCGGGCAACCGCCGACGACGCTCGAGGGGATGGGCGCATTCCAGGACACGAGTGGACTGGCGGGGTCGATCGATGCGTCCCGGTTGTTCGGTGAGGTGTCCGTGTACTGCGCGCGCGTCGAGTCGCCACTCGACCTCGAACGACAGCTGGCCGAGGCGCTGGCCGCCGCGCGCCGCGGCGGACCGGCGGTTCTCCTGTTGCCGAAAGACATTCAGCAGTCGATCGGCGAGTTCCCGGAACCGCGCCCGACGGTCCCGGCCGCGCCGCGCGCCACCACGACGGACGTCACGCGGCTCGCCGAAGCCCTGCGCGACGACTACGGCCGTATCACCGTCATCGCCGGCGACGAGGTCGCGCGAGCCGGCGCGCGAACGGAACTCGCGGAACTCGCGCACGTGCTCGGTGCCCGGGTGGCCGTCACGCCCGACGCGAGGGACGTGCTCGATCCTGCGGCGCCGGGGCGACTCGGGGTCACCGGCGCGATGGGGAATCCGGATGTCGTCGACGCACTGCAGGATTCCGACGTCTGCCTGCTCGTCGGCACGCGACTGCCGGTGATGGCGCGGGGAGGTCTGGATGCCGTGCTCGAGAAGACGCTGGTGTACAGCGTCGGCTCGGCGAAGCCGTATCTGCAGTCCCATCACGTGCCGACGCGGGATCTGCGGGCGACACTGCGTGGGCTCGTCACCGAGATCGGACCGGCGACCTCGCGTGCGCCCGTCGCGCAGTGCGATCCGACCCCGATCGACGTGCCGTCGTCCGGCACATCGGGTCTGCGCTACACCGACGCGGTGAAGGCGCTCGCCGCGGTGATGCCCGCGGGCGCCGACGTGTTCGCGGACGCAGGAAATACGGGTGCCGCTGTGGTGCACCATCTTCCGGTCGCAACCGGGGGCCGGTTCGTGGTGGCGCTGGGAATGGGCGGGATGGGCTACACGTTCGGCGCCGCGATCGGTTCCGCCTTCTCACGCGGCCGCCGCACGTTCGTGATCGCCGGCGACGGTGCGTTCTACGCGCACGGTCTCGAGATCCACACGGCGGTCGAGTACGACGTGCCGGTCACGTTCGTCGTGTTCAACAACAACGCCCACGCGATGTGCCTGACCCGCGAGCAGGTGTACTTCGAGGGCGCATACACCTACAGCCGGTTTCGTCCCGCACACATCGCGGCGGGAGTCGGCGCACTGTTTCCCGGCTTGCCGTCCCACACGGTCGACACGCACGCCGGCCTCGCCGACTCTCTCCGTGCCACGGCCGACTCGGCGGGGCCCGCTGTCATCGAAGTCGCCTGCGACGCCGAGGAGTTGCCGCCGTTCCTGCCGTTCCTGCCCGCACGACGCCCGACCGAGAGATCCGAATCCCGAGAAGGAGCCCGCCGATGACCGCTCGAGAGATCGCCCCGCTGCCCGACCTTCCCGCCGACCTGCCCGGCCTCGTCCGGATCGAGACCTCCGACCGTCAGGCGACGACACCGATCATCATGGACATGCTGAGATCGGTGTATCCGCACGACCAGGTGTTCGGAAAGTACTGCACTGTGAACGAATACATCGACTGCCCGCCGGACGAGGTGTTCCGCTACCTTTCCGACACCCGCAGCCTCGAGGAATGGACGTACAGCCTCCGGGGATTCACCCCGGCCGGGGAACCCGGGCTGTGGCTCGCGTACGACCGCCTCGGCGACACCACCGAGATCTACACGCGCACCGTGGCACACCCGGCCGCGATGACCGTCGACTATCACTGTGCCTGGGACCAGGGCAAACACCTGTGGATGGTGTATCTGATGCGGGTGGTGGACGCGCGCACGGTCCTGGACGTCGACGGATCCGTCGTGCTGTGGACCAACTGCCACCATCCCTTCTACGACGAAAATCCCTACCCCGAGACCGCTCCCGCGGACCGGGTTCCGTGGGTGGGCGACTTCTGGGACATGTTCGCCGCCGGACACCAGCTCGAGATGAGCAATCTCAAGGCGATCTGCGAATACCGGTGGGCGAACGACCTGCCCGTGACCCCGACCTGGATGAGTGAGTGAGACATGGACACCGTCAGCCTGATCGACATCGCCGGCTACCTACCCGAGAACCGGGTGGGAGCAGACTATTTCGCCCAGTTCGCCGTCTCCGACCGGCTCGCCCAGAACATCATGTTCCGGGCACCGAAGTTTCGTCACCACATCGGGAGCGACGAGAACGCCGTCGACATGGCGGAACGGGCGATCGCCCCGTTGATCGAACGGAACGGCTCCGAACTCGTGTCCAACGTGGACATTCTCATCACCCACACCCAGCTGCCCGACGTCCCGATCCTGGGCGCCGGCGGGGAACTCGCGCGCCGGATGGGGATCACCCCGGACTGGGTGGTGGACCTGCACAACGGCGGCTGCGCATCGTTCGTGTACATGATCAAACTGGCACGTCAGATCATGCAGACCGGCGACGCGTCGACCGCCCTGATCGTGTCGGTGCAGAACAGCGCGGGCCAGATCTTCACGCAATCGGACGTGCGCGCGCTGGCACAGTCGGCGGTGCCGGGTGACGGCGCGGGCGCGTGTCTGCTGGTGAAGTCGGAGGCCGCGCCGGTGCTCGGGCTCGAGTGCCGGACCTACCCCGAGTTCGCCGGGGACATGACGGCCGCCGTCGATCCGCCTCGCAAGTACTGGGAGGCGGGAACCGGCCAACTGCACATCGGGTTCACCGAATCGAGGATCGCGAAGGTCTTCGCCCGCGGCAACCGGCTGGTCCCCGAGGTCGCCCTCGCGGTGTGCAAGCAGATCGGCATCGCCCCGGACGAGATCGACACCCTGGTCACCAACCAGCCCAACCGGCTGTTCCTCCGCAACTGGCGGGACGCACTCGAGCTCCCGGCGGAACGACACCCCGACACGTTCGACGAATGCGGGAACCTGTTCGGCGCCGCGATCCCCGTCACCCTCGACATCGAGAACCGGGCAGGCCGGATCCCGAACGGCTCGCTGGTGATGATGTCCGCGTTCGCGCACGCGGGCGACTTCGCCGGGGCCGGGGCGATTCGATGGGGCGCCGCCCCGGCGGGGGTGTGAGATGACGACGCCGACCATCGCGGGACCCGGTGTGAGATTCGATCTCGCGTTGAGCGAGAACCCGTTCGCCCCGCTGCCCTCCGTACTCGATGCGCTCGACGGTGTGATGCGCCGGGCGCATCGGTATCCGGAGTTCCTGCCCGACCGGCTGATCGAGGTCATCGCGGATCACGAGGGGCTCGACGCCGATCAGGTGGTGGTGGGCGCCGGTGCCACCGGCGTCGCCCTGCAGATCATGCGCTCCGTCGCCGGGCCGGGGGAGCGGATCGTGTTCACCACCCCGACGTTCGACGGGTACCCGATCATGGCGCGCATCGCGGCACTCGACGCGGTGCCGGTACCGATTCTCCCGGACGGCGGGCAGGATCTGGCCGCGATGGCGGCCGCGATCGACGACCGCACCCGGCTCGTCGTCGTCTGCCGCCCGCACAACCCCACCGGAACGCTCGTCGACGCCGCCGAACTGGCGGACTTCCTCCGTCGTGTTCCCGACCGGGTGGTCGTCGTCCTCGACGAGGCCTACGTGGAGTTCGTCGACCGCCAACTGGTCCTGGACGTGCATCGCATCATCGCCGAACATCCGAACGTCGTGTTCCTGCGAACGTTCTCCAAGGCGTACGGACTTGCCGGGTTGCGTATCGGATTCGGCTTCGCGAATGCGGCTCTGGCGCGGACGATTCGAACGCTGCAACTGCCGTTCGGGATGGGCAGCGCCGCCGTTCCCGCGGTCACGGCGTCGTACGCCGCCGAGCGTGAACTCCGTGCCCGGGTGGCAGCCATCGTCGCCGAACGCGAGGAACTGTGGCGCACGGTGAGGGCGGCGGGAATTCCGGTCCCGCGCAGTTCCGCCAATTTCCTGTACATCCCCGGGGAGGGAGTCGGTGACGCACTGGCTCGCGCCGGCATCCACGCGCGCACCTATCCCAGTGGTGACGCGCGGATAGCGGTCGGGAACCCGGACGCCGGGCGTGCGGTGACAGACGCGCTCAGGCCGACAGTGCGCGGTACCGCTGCAGCTCCGTGTGGGTCTGCGAGTACCGGTCGAGCATGACGTCGAGCAGCCGAGGGTGCGGTCCGATGGTGGCCGCGTAGGTGATGCCGGGTCCGCAGGATTCCGCCGCACGGCTCAACCGGTCCGTGAGCAGTCCCGGGGCCAGGAACCACGGTGCGATCACGATGCGCTCGGCACCGGCCTGCCGCAGCGTCGAGATCGCCTGCTGCACCGTCGGTTCCGCCGAGGTCGCGAAACACGTCACCGCTCCCGACCATCGGGTACCCGCGACGACCGATCCGGCCAGCTCGCGGGTTCGGTCGTTCGCGGCCGGGTCGGATGAACCGACCGCGGCGAGGACGATCCCGAGACCGGCCTCGCCGACGGAACCACCGGCCTCGCCGATGCGGTCACGGACGGCCTCGACCAGCCGCGCATCGTGCCCGAGAACGTCGGCCTGCCGGACGTGCAGGTGGGGATGACGGAGGCGGGCGGCGTCCAGGAGTGCCGGAAGGTCGACGCGTGCATGGAACGCGCTGCCCAGCAGCATCGGCACGACCACGGCGGAGGAATGCCCCTCGGCGGCGACCGCGTCGATCACCTGGTCCACGGACGGTGCGTTGAGGTCGAGGAAGCACAGCCGGACGTCGAGGTCCGGTCGCTTCGCCCGGAGCGCCGACACGGCAGCCGCCACCACCCGCGCACTGCGGGGGTCGCGACTGCCGTGGGCGACAGCGATCAGCGGAGTCATCGCATCTAGACGCGCTCGCCGAGCTCCACCGCTGCGATGGCATCTCCGACGAGGCCGGCCGCGAGCGTGTTGCCGCCGGCCGGGTCGATCAGCAGGAAGCTGCCGGTGTGGCGGTTCACGGTGTAGTCGTCCGCCACGATCGGCTCGGCGACACGCACCGAGATCTTGCCGATCTCGTTGAGTTCCAACGACTCCGGACTGGGCTCCGAAATGAGCTCCTGCTCGTTGAAACGCTCGACGAGCGTGCCGACGATGGCCTGCGTGGTGCGGGTGCCGTGCTTGAGCAGCAGGCGCGCGCCGGGCCGCAGCGGCTTCTCGGCCAGCCAGCAGACCGTCGCGTCGAACTCGCCGAGCGGCTCCGGGGCGTCGGCGGGGGAGGCGATGACGTCGCCGCGGGAGACGTCGACGTCGTCGGCCAGCACGAGTGTGACGCTGCGGCCGGCGTGGGCGCTGTCGAGTTCGCCGTCCGCGGTGTCGATTCGGGTGACCGTGGTGCGGACACCGGACGGCAGGATCACGACCTCGTCGCCCGGGGTCACCTCACCCGCGGCGACCTGCCCGGCGTACCCGCGGTAGTCCGGGAACTCCGCCGTCCGCGGACGGATCACGTACTGGACGGGGAAACGGAGGCCGACCCGGTGGGGTTCGGCGTCGACGGGCACCGACTCGAGGTGCTCGATGAGCGTGGGGCCGTCGTAGTACGGGGTGTTCTCCGAACGCACCGCGACGTTGTCGCCGTGCAGGGCCGACACCGGGATCTCGACGACGTCCTCGGACGCCCAGCCGAGCGAATTGGTCAGCGAGTTGAACTCCGCCGAAATGTTCGCGAACACGGTGGCCGGATCCTCGACGAGGTCGATCTTGTTGACGGCCAGCACCAGCTTGGGGACGCCGAGCAGCGCGAGAACGGCTGCGTGCTTGCGCGTCTGGGAGATGACACCCTTGCGGGCGTCGACCAGCAGGATGACCATCTGCGCGGTGGACGCGCCCGACACCGTGTTCCGGGTGTACTGCACGTGCCCGGGAGTGTCGGCGAGGACGAACGAGCGGCGGGGGGTCGCGAAGTACCGGTACGCCACGTCGATCGTGATGCCCTGTTCACGCTCCGCGCGCAGGCCGTCGACCAGCAGGGACAGGTCGGGCGTGGACAGCCCTTTGTCGACTGACGCCCGGGTGACGGCGTCGATCTGGTCGGCGAGAACCGATTTCGTGTCGTACAGCAGACGGCCGACGAGGGTCGACTTGCCGTCGTCCACACTGCCGGCGGTGGCAAGCCTCAGAAGATCGCTCATGATCAGAAATAGCCCTCTCGCTTGCGGTCTTCCATGGCCGCTTCGGAAACTCGGTCGTCGCCACGGGTTGCGCCGCGCTCGGTCAGCCGGGACGCTGCGACCTCGGCGAGGATCGCCGCGTTGTCGTCGGCCTCGGAAAGGACTGCGCCCGTGGTGGATCCGTCGCCGACGGTGCGGTACCGCACCGACAGCGTCTGCAGATCCTCACCCTCGGACGGTCCGCCCCACACGCCGGGCGTCATCCACATGCCGTCGCGCTGGTACACCTCGCGCTGGTGCGCGTAGTAGATGCTGGCCAGTTCGACGTTGTCACGGGCGATGTACCGCCAGATGTCGAGTTCGGTGAAGTTGCTGAGCGGGAAGACGCGGACCTGCTCACCGGGGGAGTGCTTGCCGTTGTACAGGTTCCACAGCTCGGGGCGCTGCTTCTTCGGGTCCCACTGGCCGAATGCGTTGCGCAGCGAGAAGATGCGCTCCTTGGCCCGGGCGCGCTCCTCGTCGCGTCGAGCGCCACCGAAGACCGCGTCGAAACGGTTCTCGGCGATGGCGTCGAGCAGGGGAACGGTCTGGAGAGGGTTGCGGATCCCGTCGGGGCGCTCGGTGAGCCGGCCGTCTGCCAGGTAGTCCTCGACCTTCGCCACGTGCAGGCGCAGGTTGTACTTGGACACGACGTGATCGCGGAAGTCGAGGACTTCCTGCAGGTTGTGTCCGGTGTCGACGTGCAGCAGCGCGAACGGCAGCGGTGCAGGCCAGAACGCCTTGATCGCCAGGTGCAGCAGCACCGTGGAGTCCTTGCCGCCGGAGAACAGGATCACGGGGCGTTCGAACTCGCCCGCGACCTCACGGAAGATGTGGATGGCCTCCGACTCGAGTGCGTCGAGCGTGTCGAACTGCGACCCGTCCAACTGCGGCCGCACGGCGGATTCGGCGAGGGAATTGGAGATGTCGATGGTCATGAGGCGTGCAACCCGCATTCTGTCTTGGCCTGACCGGCCCAGCGGCCGCTGCGCGGATCGCTGCCGGGGGCTGGCTTGCTGGTGCACGGAGCGCACCCGATGGACGGATAGCCCTCGTCGACGAGCGGATTCACCAGAATCGAGTGCTCGTCGATGTAGGACTGCATGTCTTCGTCGGACCACGCGGCGATCGGGTTGATCTTCACCAGACCGAACGCGTCGTCGAACGAGATCAGGGGGGCGTTGGCGCGGGTGGGCGCCTCGACTCGCCGGATGCCGGTGACCCACGCCTTGTAGCCGGACAGGGTCTTCTTCAGCGGGGCGACTTTCCGCAGTGCGCAGCACCGGTTGGGTTCGCGGGCGAACAGATCCTTGCCTTCCGCCGCATCCTGTTCGGCGACGCTCGCCTCGGCCCGCGCGTTGACGATGTTGACGCCGTACACCTGCTCGACGGCGTCGCGGGTGCCGATGGTCTCCGCGAAGTGGTAGCCGGTGTCGAGGAACAGCACGTCGACGCCGGGATGGACCTGGGCTGCGAGGTGGACCAGAACGCCGTCCTGCATGTTCGAGGCGACGATGTAGTCGCTGCCGAACGTCTCTTCCGTCCACCGCAGCAGTTCGTGCGCGGAGGCACCCTCGAGACTTGCCGCACCCTGCGCGGCAAGGAGCCGAAGGTCGTCCTGTGTGGCTGTGGCGAGATTCAACGCAAGTCTCCTTCGTCTGCGCGCACGACCCACTCCGCGAAGCGTTCACCCTCGTTGCGGTGCTTCACGAAGTGGCGGACGACGCGATCGATGTAGTCACCGAGTTCGGTGCTGGTGACCTTGTGCTGGCGAAGCTTCCGGCCGAAGGCCGAATCGAATCCGAGGCTGCCGCCGAGGTGAACCTGGAAGCCCTCCACCTGGTTGCCCTCGCCGTCGTCGACGAGCATCCCCTTGAACCCGATGTCGGCGACCTGCGAGCGGGCGCAGGAGTTCGGGCAGCCGTTGATGTTGATCGTGATCGGCACGTCGAGCTGCGCATTGATGTCGGCGAGCCGCTGCTCGAGTTCGGGGACGAGCACCTGCGAGCGCTTACGCGTCTCCGCGAACGACAGCTTGCAGAACTCGATGCCCGAGCACGCCATCAGGTTCTTGCGCCAGTGCGAGGGACGCGCGGGCAGGCCCACCTCGTCCAGGTCGGCGATCAGCTGCTCGAGCTTGTCGTCGGCGACGTCGAGAATGATCAGCTTCTGGTACGGCGTGAAGCGGATCTTGTCGCTGCCCGCCCGCTCCGCGGCATCCGCGACCTTGGCCAGGATCGTGCCCGACACGCGGCCCGCGATGGGGGCGACGCCGACGGCGTTGAAACCGTTGCGGGTCTTCTGCACACCGACGTGGTCGATCGGCCGGGTGGGCTTCTCCGGCGCGGGGCCGTCGATGAGTTTGCGCTTCAGGTACTCGGTTTCGAGAACCTCGCGGAACCTCTCGACGCCCCAGTCCTTGATCAGGAACTTCAGGCGGGCCTTGTTCCGCAGCCGGCGGTAGCCGTAGTCGCGGAAGATCGACACGACGGCCTCCCACACGTCGGGAACCTCGTCGAGCGGCACCCAGACGCCGACCCGCTGCGCCAGCATCGGGTTGGTGGACAGCCCGCCGCCGACCCACAGGTCGAGACCGGGACCGTGCTCGGGGTGGTTGACCCCGACGAACGCGACGTCGTTGATCTCGTGCACCACGTCCTGCTGACCGGAGATTGCGGTCTTGAACTTGCGCGGCAGGTTGGAGTACTCGGGCTTGCCGATGTAGCGGCGGACGATCTCGTCGATCGCGGGAGTGGGGTCGAGGACCTCGGTCAGTGACTCGCCTGCCAGCGGTGAACCCAGGACGACGCGGGGGCAGTCGCCGCACGCCTCGGTGGTCTTGAGACCGACGCCTTCGAGGCGCTTCCAGATCTCCGGGACGTTCTCGACCTCGATCCAGTGGTACTGGACGTTCTCGCGGTCCGAGAGGTCGGCGGTGTCGCGCGCGAACTCGGTGGAGATCCCGGCGATGGTGCGGAGCTGCTCGACGTTCAGGGCGCCGGCGTCGCAGCGGACCCGCATCATGAAGTACTCGGCCTCGAGCAGGTCGATGTTCTCGTCACCGGTGAAGGTGCCGTCGTACCCCTGCTCGCGCTGGGTGTAGAGACCCCACCAGCGCATACGGCCACGCAGGTCACCCTTGTCGATGCTGTCGAAGCCCTGCTTCGAGTAGATGTTCTCGATACGGGCCCGGACGTTGAGCGGGTTGTCGTCCTTCTTGGCCTGCTCGTTGGCATTGAGGGGCTCGCGGTAGCCGAGGGCCCACTGGCCTTCGGCGCGTCGCCGAGCCGGCTTCGCCGTGCGCGCGGGTGCTGCGTCGACGGCAGCGGGGGAGGCGTCGGTGGTCGACGTCATGGAGCACTCCTGAATCTCAAGATGCACCGGCTGAGGCCGAGGAGGAGGGCTGGTCCTCGCTCGGGGCATTCGAATCCGGCCGGAAGTCGAGAAGAAAGATGAACGGGCTGACAGGCTGAATTACTGCGCGATACAGGGCAGACAACAACAGCTGCAGACGCGCTTGAGATCGACGTGACGACGCGCCACAAGTCGCACTCCGGGTCCGGTCATGCCGACCATTGTGCCACGTCAGATCGCCCACGCAGAGCCGGGCACCGATTTCCACCATTTTTGCGGGAAATATCACGGGGAGGGCCCGCGACGGTCGGGTGGGGACCGTGGGTCGAGAAGCCTGGGAGACTGGAACGGTGAACGGAACGAGCACTACCACGGTCGGTCGCGACGAGGCGGCGGCATTCGTGCTGCCCGGGAGTGCCCTGCAAGGTGTGGGGAGCCGCCCGTTCGGGATCTACGTGCACGTACCTTTCTGTGCCACACGCTGCGGATACTGCGATTTCAACACGTACACGGCAGGCGAGCTGGGGACGTCGGCGTCGCCGCAGTCGTGGATGGAGGGGTTGCGCCGCGAACTCGACCTCGCCGCGCAGATGACGGGCGCCCCGGCCGTCGACACGGTGTTCGTCGGCGGCGGCACGCCGTCACTTCTCGGCGGCGACGGACTGTCGGACGTCCTCGATGCGGTCCGGTCGAGTTTCGGCCTCGCGAAGGGCGCCGAAGTGACTACCGAATCGAACCCGGAGTCCACGTCGCCGGAGTTCTTCGACAGGTTGCTCGCCGGCGGATTCACGCGGATCTCGCTGGGCATGCAGTCGGCGGCGCAGCACGTCCTGAAGGTGCTCGACCGAACCCACACACCGGGACGTGCCGTGGCGGCGGCGCAGGAGGCGCGGGCCGCCGGGTTCGAGCACGTCAATCTCGATCTCATCTACGGCACTCCGGGGGAGCGCGACGAGGACCTCGACCTCTCGTTGGACGCGGTGCTCTCCGCCCGGGTGGACCACGTGTCCGCCTACGCGCTGATCGTCGAGGACGGGACCGCACTGGCGAGGAAGGTACGCCGCGGGGAACTGCCCGCGCCCGACGACGACGTCCTGGCGTCGCGGTACGAGCGGATCGACGCGCGGCTCGCCGACGCGGGTCTGACCTGGTACGAGGTGTCGAACTGGGCCAGCCAGGACAACGGCGCCGGGGCGGGTGACACGAAGAGCGAATCGCGCTGCCGGCACAACCTGGGGTACTGGGACGGCGGGGACTGGTGGGGCGCCGGGCCGGGCGCACACAGCCACGTCGGCGGAGTGCGCTGGTGGAACGTCAAGCACCCGGCGCGCTACGCGGACCAGCTGGCGGCGGGAAGCCTGCCCGTCGGTGGGAGCGAACAGCTGACCGTGGAGGACGTCCACGTCGAGCGGGTGATGCTGACGGCGCGGCTGCGCACGGGGCTTCCGGTGGCGGAGCTGGATGCCGCGGAGCAGCGCGCAGCCGAGACGGTGGTGGCCGACGGACTTCTGGTGCGCGAGGGCGAGCACCTGGTGCTGACCGACCGTGGGCGGCTCCTTGCCGACGCCGTGGTCAGGACGGTGCTGCGCTGACGCTCAGCCTTCGACAGCTCAGGCCGTGACGATGCCGGGCATCTCGTCGTAGTCGAAGACGCGGGCGTGCAGCACGACGCGGTTCCGCAGCGCCGAGCGCACGGCCCGGTGCAGCCCGTCCTCGAGGTAGAGCACCCCGTGCCACTGGACCGCGTGCGGGAACAGGTCGCCGTAGAACGTCGAGTCCTCCGACAGCAGCCGGTCGAGTTCGAGAACCTTGGTCGTGGTGACGATCTCGTCGAGCCGCACCTGCCGGGGTGGGATCTTGGACCAGTCGCGCAGCGACAACCCGTGGTCCGGGTACGGCTTGCCGTCCATGACACCTTTGAAAATCATCGCTCGTCATCCGCCCGTGGTCGCTGCATCTGCTCGTCTCCGGTCACCACAGTAAGGCCTGAACCGGTACCGGCGCCGCGACGATTAGACTGGACCGAGCCGAGATGCACGTGCATCTGCACGTAGCGCAGGGGATGTGGCGGCCGATCCGAACGAAGGTTCGGTGACGCCGCTGCTCGTGATGATCGAGAACTGGAGGTGGACGGCGATGTCGAGTACGGACGACAGACGGTTCGAGGTTCTCCGCGCCATCGTCGCCGACTACGTCTCGACCCAGGAGCCGGTGGGATCGAAGGCGCTGGTCGAGCGGCACAGCCTGGGTGTTTCCAGTGCGACGGTCCGCAACGACATGGCGTTCCTCGAGAGCGAGGGCTACATCGCCCAGCCGCACACGAGTTCCGGCCGTGTTCCCACGGACAAGGGCTACCGGCAGTTCGTCGACCGCATCGCCGACGTGAAGCCGCTGTCGACGGCGGAGCGGCGCGCGATCCTCGATTTCCTCGAGTCCGGGGTGGACCTGGACGACGTTCTCCGGCGGGGTGTGCGCCTGCTCGCGCAACTCACACGCCAGGTCGCGGTTGTGCAATATCCCACACTCTCGGCGTCGTCGGTCCGGCATCTGGAGGTGGTCGCTCTGACGCCGGCCCGCCTGCTGCTCGTGCTCATCACCGATTCGGGCCGAGTGGATCAGCGCATCGTCGAACTCGGCGACGTGCTCGACGACGAGGACCTGGCGCGGCTGCGCGGACTGCTCGGGGGCGCCCTCGACGGCAAGCGGCTGGCGGCGGCGTCCATCGCCGCCTCGGAACTGGCCGACGAGGCACCGGAGGATCTGCGCGACGCCGTGATCCGTTCGGCCACCGTGCTGGTGGAGACGCTCGTCGAGCATCCCGAGGAGCGGCTGGTCCTCGGCGGCACCGCGAACCTGACCCGCAACGCCGCCGACTTCTCGGGAATCAGCGGATTCCCCGGTTCGCTGCGTGCGGTCCTCGAGGCGCTCGAGGAGCAGGTGGTGGTGCTCAAATTGCTGGCCGCCACGCAGGACGCGGGCACGGTGACGGTGCGGATCGGCGAGGAAACCCAGGTGGAGCAGATGCGTGGCACCTCCGTCATCTCGACCGGCTACGGTGCGGCAGGCACCGTGCTCGGCGGAATGGGCGTGCTCGGACCCACCCGAATGGACTATCCGGGAACAATCGCATCGGTGGCAGCCGTTGCGAGATACATCGGCCAGGTGCTCGCCGAGCGGTGACGGCGGGCCCCGGCGACAGCGCCGCCGTGGGGCGAGCACACGTACCGGTAGCGAGATAACGAAGTAGAGAAGGACGAGAGACTCAACGTGGCACGGGATTACTACGCAACGCTCGGCGTCGATCAGAAGGCGACCGATCAGGAGCTCAAGCGCGCGTACCGCAAGCTTGCGAGGGAACTGCATCCCGACGTGAACCCCGACGAGGCCGCGCAGGCCCGGTTCCGGGACATCTCGACGGCCTACGAGGTGCTGTCCGATCCGGAGAAGCGTCGCATCGTCGACCTCGGCGGCGACCCCCTCTCCTCGGGTGGCGGCGGAGGCGGTGCCGGCTTCGGCGGCGGTTTCGGTGGCGGCCTCGGCGACGTGTTCGAAGCGTTCTTCGGTGGTGGAGGCGGTGCAGGCCGCGGGCCGCGCGGCCGCGTCCAGCCGGGCGCCGATTCACTCCTGCGCACCAGGCTGACGTTGGCGGAGTGCGCGACCGGCGTGAGCAAGCAGGTCACCGTCGAGACGGCGATCCTGTGCGACAGCTGCACCGGTGCGGGCACCAACGGCGACTCCGCGCCGGTGCGCTGTGAGACGTGTGGCGGCGCGGGCGAGGTCCAGTCTGTGCAGCGTTCGTTCCTCGGTCAGGTCATGACGTCGCGGCCGTGCCCCACCTGCCGCGGCGCCGGCGAGACGATCCCCGACCCCTGCCACAAGTGTGGCGGCGACGGCCGGGTGCGCGCCCGCCGCGACATCACGGTGAAGGTCCCTGCAGGCGTCGGAGGCGGAATGCGGATCCGGCTCGCCGCGCAGGGCGAGGTCGGCCCCGGTGGCGGGCACGCAGGCGACCTGTACGTCGAGGTGGTCGAGCAGGCGCACGAGGTGTTCGTGCGCGATGGCGAAGACCTGCACTGCACCATTCGGGTGCCGATGATCGACGCCGCCCTCGGCACGACCGTGACGATCGACACGATCATCGACGGGCCCAAGGAGATCACCATCGAGCCGGGAACCCAGCCGGGATCGGTGACGGTCCTGCGCGGGCACGGCATGCCGAAGCTGCGTTCCGGCATCCGCGGCGACGTGCACGCCCACCTCGAGGTCGTGGTTCCGTCGCGCCTCGACCACAAGGAGACGAAGCTTCTCCGCGAACTCAAGGACCTGCGTGACCGCGACGTCGCCGAGGTCGTCTCCACCCAGTCGCAGCACAGCGGCGGATTGTTCTCACGCCTGCGTGAAGCGTTCAGCGGTCGCTGACCGTGGCGGCGACGGTCTTCTTCCTCGACCCGCTGCCCGAGGTGGGGAGCACCGCGGTCCTGGACGGCCCGGAGGGCAGACATGCCGCGACGGTGCGCCGGATCGGTGTCGGGGAGCGGATCGTGCTGGCCGACGGACGGGGTGGTCTCGCCGACACCGAGGTGACGGCGGCCGGGAAGGACCGGCTCGAACTCACGGTTCACGAGCGTCGTCAGGTGTCGGCGCCGTCGCCGAGTGTGACTGTGGTGCAAGCGCTTCCGAAGGCGGAGCGGTCCGAGCTGGCGGTCGAGCTGGCCACCGAGGCCGGGGTCGACGCGATCGTGCCGTGGCAGTCGTCGCGGTGTGTGGCGCGGTGGGAGGGCCCCAAGGTCGCGAAGGGTGTCGCTCGCTGGCGTAGCGCGGCTCTCGCCGCCGCCAAGCAGTCCCGACGGGCGATCGTCCCCGAAGTGTCGGAACTGCACCGCACCGCCGGGATGCTCGCCGTCGTTCGTGAGGTGGTCGGCCGGGGCGGCGTCGTCGCCGTGCTGCACGAGGCGGCCACCCAGGGCCTCGCCGAGCTTCCGCTGCGCTCGGCGGCCGAGATAGTGCTGGTCGTCGGTCCCGAGGGCGGTATCTCCGAGGAGGAGATCGCCGCGCTGACGGACGCCGGCGCCGTCCCGGTGCTGCTCGGTCCGCACGTTCTGCGGACCTCGACCGCCGCGGCCGTCGCGCTGGGCGCCATCGGTGTCCTCACGGACCGCTGGGGCGCGGCCCCGCTAGCCTGACTGTCCGTGGACCGCATTCGCATCGCCTACGGAACCGAACCGCAGCAGTTCGGGCACTTCTACCCGCCCGAGGAGCCGGTGGCCGCCGCGGTCCCGGTGGTGATGGTCGTCCACGGCGGTTTCTGGAGCGGGAAGTACCACCTGAACCTGGGCACGAGTTTCGCGGTCGATCTGGCGCGCCACGGCGTCGCCGTCTGGAACATCGAATACCGCAGGCTCGGTGCGGGCGGCCGGTGGGACGAGATGTCCGCCGACGTTCTCGCCGCGCTCGACGCGATCGCCGGTCCGGTCGCCGAACAGTCGCCCGTCCCGTTCGACCTGTCGAAGGTCCGGGTCGTCGGCCACTCTGCCGGTGGACAGCTCGCGGTGTGGCTCGCCGGGGCGAAGCAGACGGCGGTCCGGCCGGAGCGGATCGTGTCCCAGGCGGGCGCCCTCGACCTCGCGTCTGCGGGGGAGCGTGGCCGGCGGATCGGCTACATCGAGGATCTGCTGGGAGTCCCCTTCGACGAAGACCCCGATCGGTACCGCGCCGCGTCCCCACTGCACCGCATCCCCACCGGGGTGCCGGTGGTGTGCGTGCACGGCACGGAAGATGCGCAGGTTCCGGCGAAGGTGAGTGTGCGGTACAGCGAGGCCGCGCGGGCGGCCGGGGATCCGGTCGCGCTGCATGTCGTCGAGGGCGAAGACCACTACGCCTTCCTGAATCCCGAGACCGACTGCTGGAAGATCTCGCGGGACGCCCTACTGTCCGACGCCGGCGAGTTCTGAACTGCGGACCCCGGATTCGGGCGTCACCGTGCGTCCGGGCAGAACGAGGGCCACGAGCACGGCCCCGATGCCCAGTGCGAGTCCGCCGGCCAGGCTGGCCTGGGAGATGGCGTTCCCGAACGCCGCACCCGCGGCGTCCAGGAGTGCCTGGGACTGTGACGCGAGCAGCGGGTCGGCACTCAGTTCCCTGGCCACGACCGACGCCCCGCCGATCGAGTCTCCCGCGACGTCCACGGCCTGAGCGGCCTGCGCGGCCTGCTCGCCGGACAGCTGACCGACGGGCAGCGTGCCGAGGAAGCCGGCGATGTCGTTTTTGTACGCCGACGCGAGGACCGATCCGAGAATCGCGATCCCGAGCGATCCGCCCAGTTCGATCGCGGTGTCGTTGAGACCGCCCGCGGCGCCGAGGTCGCTCTCGGGGAAGTTGCCCATGATGGCGTCGGTGGCGGGGGACACGCTCAGGCCGATTCCGATACCGAGCAGGACCAGCGGCGCGAGGAAGTCGAGGTACTCCGAACCGCCGTCGACGGTCGTCATCAGCAGCACACCAGCCGCCGCGATCACCATGCCGGCGACGACGGTGCCCCGGGTGCCGAGCCTCGGGTGGACGCGCCCGCTGAGCACCGAGCCGACCGACACCGCAGCGGCGAGCGGCAGCAGGTGGACGCCGGTGGCGAGGGGGCTGAGTCCCAGGACGAACTGGAAATCCTGCGACACGTAGTAGATCGACCCGAACGCCGCGAGGAACAGCAGAAGCACGGCCAGGGTGGAGCCGCCCACCTCGCGCCGGCCCAGCCTGCGGACGTCGAGCAGCGGCTGCGGATGGCGGAGCTCCCATGCGACAAACAGGCCGAGACCCACGGCCGCGGTGATGGCGGCGCCGACAGCGCCTGCGCCCCAGCCGAAGTGGAATCCGTCGATGATCGCGTACACGAGCGATCCGATGGTCACCACCGACAGCAGCCCGCCCAGCCAGTCGATCGGACCGCCGGCGTCGGCCTTCGACGGCGGGACGAGCATCAGCGCCGCGACCGACGCGACGGCGGCGATCGGCACGTTGATGAGGAAAGTGGCGCTCCACGAGTGGCTCTCCAGCAACCAGCCGGCGAGCAGCGGGCCGAGGGCGATGGCGAGGCCGGACGTCGCGGCCCAGGCGGCGATGGCCCGGGCCCGTTCCTCACGCGGGAACGTCGCCACGAGGAGCGAGAGCGTGGCGGGCATGATGATCGCCGCTCCGACGCCCATGATCATGCGCGCGGTGACGACGGCCGTGGTGGTGTCGGCGAGGCTGCCGACGACGGCGCCGCCGCCGAACACGAGCAGTCCGGTGAGCAGCGCTCCGCGCCGGCTGTACTTGTCGCCGATCACGCCGAACAGCAGCATCAGCGCGGCGTAGGGGACGGTGTATCCGTCGATCACCCACTGCAGGTCGGCGCTGCTCAGGGCGAGGTCGCGGGTCATGTCGGGGGCCGCGACGATCAGGGCGGTGTTCGCCATCACGACGATCAGCAGGCTCAGGCACAGCACGCCGAGCGCGGCCCAGCGCCGGGGGTGCGGCCCGTCCATCCGGGCGACCGGTGTGTTCATCACAGTGGTCATGTCGACGCTCCTCGGAGTTGTGCTCGATCAGGCCTGAACAGTTAGTTGCACAGTAATGTGTAAGTTAGTTACTTGCACACCGGTGTGCAAGTAAGATTGGCGTAGATCACACCACCCAGCGAGGGAGTTCCGCCTGTGTCGGTCCCGACGAAGTCGCCCGGTGACCCCGGGAAGACCCGCCGAAGTCACGCGCGCGCCAACCGTGCGCGGATCCTCGACGCCGCAGTCACCGCCTTCATCGCGGACCCGGACGCGAGCATGGACGACGTCGCCCGCGCCGCCGGGGTCGTGCGCCGCACCGTCTACGCACACTTCCCCAGCCGGGAGGCGCTCGTCGAGGGCATCGCGGACGAGGCCTCCAGCGCCCTGGTGGCCGCGATGGGAGACGAGGCGCAGCAGCCGGAGCGCCCCGACCTCGCGGTCGCGGCGATGGCGCTGCGGACGTGGCCGATCGGCGACCGGTTCCGCATGCTGTTGTCGTTCGCCCGCCGCGAACTCGGCGAGCAGCGCATCCACGACCTCCTCGGGGTGGTGCGCGACCGGGACGTGCGGGTCGTCGAGCACGGGCAGCGATCCGGGGTGTTCTCGTCGTACCTGTCGCCGCCGGTGCTCGTGGCGCTCGCGGAATCGATGACGATGACCCTGCTGGACCAGGCGAATTCCGGCGAAGTGCAGGATTCGGGGGAGTCGTTCGCGGTCGCGTACCTCGCGGTGCTCGGGCTGTCACCGGCCGACGGCGCCCGCGTCGTGGACGAGGCGCGGCAATGGTTGCGCGAGCATCCGGACGTCCCGAAGTCGTGACGGCGTCCCGTAATCGGGTGGGCGGTGTGACCTGCGAGCGATAGACTTCCCTCATCACGACGACCGTCGTGACCGACCAGGAACCGGGAAGAAGGCCATATTCCTCACGTGAGCGAACAAGACCAGAACGGCGAGACGTTCGGCGCCACGCGTCCGGCGGAACGCACCGTGCGTTCGAGTATCGATCTCCCACCCGAAACGGTCCCGCCTCTCCTCGGTTCTTCCGACGAGAATCTGCGCGCTCTCGAACGGGTCCTGGACGCAGACATCCATGTACGCGGCAACGCCGTCACGCTGACGGGACGGCCGGGCGACGTCGCCCTGGCCGAACGGGTCATCGCCGAACTGGGCTCCATCGTCGGTCGCGGGCAACCGCTGACCCCCGACGCGGTGCGTCGCACGGTCGGCATGCTCACGCAGGGGCTGAGCGAATCGCCCGCCGAGGTCCTGACCCTCGACATCCTGTCGCGGCGCGGCAAGACGATCCGGCCGAAGACGCTGAACCAGAAGCGGTACGTCGACGCGATCGACGCCAACACCATCGTGTTCGGCATCGGGCCCGCCGGTACCGGCAAGACCTACCTCGCCATGGCGAAGGCGGTGCAGGCCCTGCAGACCAAGCAGGTGTCGCGGATCATCCTCACCCGCCCCGCGGTCGAGGCGGGGGAGCGGCTCGGGTTCCTGCCCGGCACGCTGCACGAGAAGATTGATCCGTATCTGCGGCCGCTGCACGACGCGCTGCACGACATGATGGACCCCGAGGCCATCCCGAAGCTGATGCAGTCGGGGGTCATCGAGGTGGCGCCGCTGGCATACATGCGTGGTCGCACACTCAACGACGCGTTCATCATCCTCGACGAGGCGCAGAACACCACCGCCGAGCAGATGAAGATGTTCCTCACCCGCCTGGGCTTCGGATCCAAGGTCGTCGTCACCGGTGACGTCACGCAGGTCGACCTTCCCGGTGGTGCCCGGTCGGGTCTGCGCGCGGCCGCCGAGATCCTCGGCGACATCGACGACATCTACTTCGCCGAACTCAACAGCAGCGACGTGGTCCGGCACCGGCTGGTGTCCGACATCGTCGACGCGTACGAGCGGTTCGAGGCGGACCGGGACGGCAAGGTCGAGCTCGGGAACCGCGCACAGCGGAGAGCGGCGCACTCGCGTTCTCCACGACGGTAGGGTGAGTGTCGCCGGAACCAGGAGGAAGCGACACACATGAGCATCGAAGTCTCGAACGAATCGGGCATGGACGTCTCCGAGGAGGAGCTGATCAGCGTTGCCCGCTTCGTGATCGCGAGGTTGGACGTGCACCCCGCGGCCGAGTTGTCGATGGTCCTCGTGGACTCGGCCACCATGGCCGACCTCCACATGCGGTGGATGGACCTGCCCGGTCCCACCGACGTGATGTCGTTCCCGATGGACGAACTCGAGCCCGGCGGTCGCCCGGACTCGCCCGAACCCGGACCGTCGATGCTCGGTGACATCGTGCTGTGCCCGTCCTTCGCCGCGGACCAGGCCGACAAGGCCGGTCACCCGCTCGCACACGAACTCGCTCTGCTCACCGTGCACGGTGTGCTCCACCTCCTCGGCTACGACCATGCCGAACCGGAGGAGGAGAAGGAGATGTTCGGCCTGCAGAACCAATTGCTCGACGACTGGTACGAGGATCTGCGCAGGGCCGAACGCGACGCGGCACTCGCTGCCCGGGACCAGAAGCTGCTCGGCAAGGCCGGCTTCTTCGACTCACCGGACCAGTAACCGCCACGTGAAGGGTCTTCTGTGAGTAGCGCCATCGCGCTGATCGTCCTCGCGATCGTCCTCGTCCCGCTCGGTGGTGTCTTCGCCGCCGTCGATTCCGCACTCAACACGATCTCGTCCGCGCGCATCGAGGAGATGGCGAAGGAGGATCGCCCCGGCGCCACCCGCGTGCTCCGCATCCTGTCGGATCGCCCCCGCTACGTGAATCTCATGGTGCTGCTGCGCATCCTGTGCGAGATCACGGCGACGGTGGTGCTCGTCGGTGGCCTGTCCGATCTCCTCGAACCCGTGTGGGCGCTCACGTTCACCGCGATCATCATGGTGCTCGTCGACTACGTGGTGATCGGGGTCGGCCCCCGGACGCTCGGTCGCCAGCACGCGTACTCGATCGCGTTGATCACGTCGGTACCCCTGCAGGTCATCGGAACTCTGCTCGGCCCGATCAGTCGCCTCCTGATCCTGATCGGTAACGCCATCACCCCGGGTAAGGGATTTCGCAACGGCCCCTTCGCCTCCGAGATCGAACTGCGCGAACTCGTCGACATGGCGCAGGAACGCGGCGTGGTGGCCGACGAGGAACGCCGGATGATCCAGTCGGTGTTCGAACTCGGCGACACCTCGGCCCGCGAGGTGATGGTGCCGCGCACCGAAATGGTGTGGATCGAGAACGACAAGAGCGCCGGACAGGCGACGTCGCTGGCTGTCCGCAGCGGACATTCGCGGATCCCCGTGATCGGGGAGAACGTCGACGACGTGCTCGGCGTCGTCTACCTCAAGGATCTCGTGCAGGAGACGTACCACTCGCGCGACGGCGGACGCAGCGTCCGCGTCGGCGACGTGATGCGGCCCGCCGTGTTCGTGCCCGATTCCAAGCCCCTCGACAGTCTGCTCGCCGAGATGCAGCGCGACCGCAACCACATGGCCGTTCTGGTGGACGAATACGGCGGAATCGCCGGGCTCGTCACCATCGAGGACGTCATCGAGGAGATCGTCGGTGAGATCGCTGACGAATACGACCAGGACGAGACACCGCCGGTGGAGGATCTCGGCGACGGCATGTACCGGGTCTCCGCGCGCCTGCCGATCGAGGATCTCGGTGAACTGTTCGGCATCGAGGTGGAGAACGACGAGGTCGAAACAGTCGGTGGGCTCATCGGATACGAACTCGGCAGGGTCCCGCTCCCGGGATCGGAGGTCGTGTCGCACGGTCTCGTCCTCCGCGGCGAGGGCTCACCCGACGTGCGCGGACGGGTGCGCATCAGCACGGTCTTCGTGCAACGCGCGCCGATCGACGACGACGGTGGCGACGGCGACCGGGAGGATCACGATGACTGACCTGGGCGACGAAGACGCCAAACTGGTCGTGCTCGCGCGAGGAGCGTTCGGCCGCACCGGAAGTGGTCAGGGTGCCGCCGTCCGCGATCTCGACGGCCGTACCTACTCGGCGGGCGCGGTCTCGCTGACGTCGCTGTCGCTGACCGCGCTGCAGGCGGCCGTCGCGGCGGCGGTGTCCAGTGGCGCCGAGGGTTTCGAGGCCGCAGTCGTGATCGGCGGGAACCCGGAAGACCCGGGCGTCGCCGCCCTACACGAAGTCAGTGCGCAGGCGGCCCTCGTCTTTGCGCGAACCGATGGATCCGTGATCGAGGAGCAACATGAGTAAAACCGAATTCCGTTCCGGATTCGTCTGTTTCGTCGGACGGCCCAACACGGGCAAGTCCACGCTGACCAACGCGCTGGTGGGCAGCAAGATCGCGATCACGTCCTCGCGTCCGCAGACCACCCGACACACGATCCGCGGGATCGTGCACCGCGACCATGCGCAGCTGATCCTCGTCGACACCCCGGGTCTGCACCGTCCCCGGACGCTCCTCGGCCAGCGCCTCAACGACCTCGTGCGCGACACCTACTCCGAGGTCGACGTGATCTGCCTGTGCATCCCGGCGGACGAGAAGATCGGCCCCGGCGACCGGTGGATCGTGCAGCAGGTCCGTCACATCGCGCCGAAGACCACACTCATCGGCATCGTCACGAAGATCGACAAGGTCAGCAAGGACATGATCGGGCAGCAGTTGCTGGCCGTGTCCAAGCTCCTCGGTCCCGAGTCGGATGTCGTGCCGGTGTCCGCCGCCTCCGGCGAGCAGGTGGAGGTGCTCGTCGACGTCCTCGCGTCGAAGATGGAGGAAGGGCCGGCGTTCTACCCGGACGGCGAACTCACCGACGAACCCGAAGAGACGCTGATGGCCGAACTCATTCGCGAGGCCGCGCTCGAGGGCCTCGGCGACGAACTGCCGCACTCCCTGGCCGTGGTCATCGAGGAGATCATCCCTCGCGAGGGACGCACCGAGAAGCAGGGCGAACTGCTCGACGTCCATGCCCTGCTCTACGTCGAACGCCCGTCCCAGAAGGGCATCGTGATCGGCAAGGGCGGCGCCCGACTCCGCGAGGTGGGGACCAAGGCCCGGCTGCAGATCGAGAAGCTGCTCGGCACCAGGATCTTCCTCGAACTGCACGTCAAGGTGGCCAAGGACTGGCAGCGCGACCCGAAACAGCTGGGCCGCCTGGGGTTCTAGGCGGGGGGGCCGGCGCCCCTGAGAAGAAGGAGCACCGATGTCGCGAAGTCGTGATCGCCGTCACTTCCGGTCGCGAGTCTCCTGAGCTGCAGACCGGCAATGGTGGCGACGATGGTCGGCGCGACGGACGCCGCGTCGGGGACGCCGAGGGCGGTGAGGATCGTCACCGTCAAATCGTCGTACGCGGCGAAACATTCGGCGGCGGCCTGACGCAGCTCGTGGTCGCGTCCCGCCTGGATGTACAGCTCGAACGGGGCGATCCGCTCGGCGGAGAACGCCAGATCCTTCGCGACCTTCCCGGTGAGTGCCGCGGCGTCCTCGAGACTCAGCCCCTTGTCCCGGTACCCCTCCGCCAGCTCCGACAGACGCTGCGTCTCCTCCGTCACGAACCCGGACAATGCGGCGCGCAACAGGTCCGTCTGTGTCGGGAAGTGGTACGTGATGGAGCCGAGCGACACGCCGGCCTGCGCGGCGATCCGCCGATTGGTCACGCCGGGAATGCCTTCCGTGCCGACGATGTGCAACGCCGCCGCGAGGATGCGGTCACGAACGTCCGTCGAAGCCATCGGTCACCACCACTTCTCGGGACGTTCCAGGTCCCACCGCAGCACCGACTCGAGTTGGGCCGCAACCGACACCAGCAGCGGCTCGGTGCCGTCGTGTCCCATCAGCTGGGCTCCGGTCGGCAGGTTGCCGGACGTGAACCCGGCCGGGACGTTCACGCTCGGCCAGCCCAGCACGTTCCACGGCCACGCGTATGGGCAGACCGCGGTGATCACCTTGTCGGTGGCCCACGAGCTGATGCCGTCGATCCCCTCGACTTTCGGTGGGGGAGTCGCGGTGGTCGGGGCGAGGACGAGGTCGTACTTGTCGAAGATCGCCCCGACCCGTCGCTGCATCCTAGGCTCGGCTGCGCGGGCGGCCCGTAGCGGTGCCCCACGCAACAGTCGTCCGGTCTTGGCGTTGCCCCTCGTGCGGGGGTCGACGAGTGACGGGTCCGGGATCTTCCGCACCCAGTCGTCGATGCCGGCCATCGACCGCGGGAGGAAGCCGAGCCCGAACATGACCCCGTAGTCGGGGTCGTCCACCACGACGCGATGGCCGAGCCTGCGCAGCGCCTCGGCGATCCGTGCGACGCCCTGGCGGACCTCGGGATGCAGCGTCGTGGGGGTCGCGGTGAACGGGATCCGCAGCGACAGTGCGATGCGCAGCGGTCCGGGGTCGCGGCCGACGGCGTCGCTGACGGTGACCGGTGCAGGTGTGTGCAGGTCGCCCTCGTGCGGACCCGATGCGACGTCGAGGAGCAGGGCCGCGTCGGCGACCGTCCGGGCCAGCGGGCCGTTGACGGTGAGGCCGTGGAACGCCTCGGCTGCCGGCCAGGTGGAGATTCGGCCGCGTTGAGGCTTGATCCCGACGAGGTTGGTCCAGGCGGCGGGGATGCGGATGGAGCCGGCGCCGTCCGAACCGATCGCCGCGGACACCACACCGGCGGACACGGCCGCCGCGGCGCCGCCGGACGACCCTCCGGGGGTGTGGTCACCGTTCCAGGGATTGCGGGTGTACCCGAAGGCGGGTCCGCCGGTGAGCGGCCACTGTCCGAGCTCGGGACTGTTGGTCTTGCCCACGACGACGGCACCGGCGGCGCGCAGTCGTCGCACCATCTCGGAGTCCCGCGCCGCGGGTGGGAAGTCGCCCGGGCACCCGAACGCGGTCGGCTCGCCGGCCACGTCGACGTCGTCTTTCACGGCGATCGGGACCCCGAGCAGCGGCAGGCGCTCACCGGCGGCGATCCGGCGGTCGGCCTCGGCGGCTTCGGCGAGTGCCTTGGTCCGGCGGATCACCTTGAACGCGTTGAGCGTCGGCTGGCTCGCATCGATGCGGTCGAGGGCGGCGCGGGTGGCCGCGACCGAGGTGGTGGCGCCGGAGGCCAGCGCCTGCACCTGCTCGACGAGTCCCGGGGACCGATCCCCGTCGTCGTCGCGTTGCCGTCGATCGTCCAGTTGTCCCGCGCTCATGTCGCCCCTCCCCGTGACTGTTCGTTCGAACGAACAGTATCAGCCGAGATGTCGCCGGACTACCCCGCCGATCGCCTCGGCCGCCCCGCGAGCCCGCGATTCGGGCAGCCGGGCGTACCCGCAGACCAGCCCCCGCGGTCCGCCCGGTGTGGTGCGGTAGTCGGCGAGGCTCGGGACCGTCACCCCGTGATCCTGCAGCTCAGCAGACAAGGCGTCGTCGTCGACGGAACCGGGCAGCGTCAGGACGACGTGGAGACCGGCCTCGATGCCCGCGAGCCCGACACCGTCCGTGTCGACCGCGGACAGTTGCTGCTGCAGTGCGGTGACGAAGGCCGCCCGGCGGGCCGAGTAGGTGCGGGAGGCGCGGGCGAGGTGCCGTGACAGCGCACCCGAGGCGATGAAATGCGCCAGCGCGAGGGCAGTGATCGCGCAGCACGCCTCACCGCTGGCGTCGAGGGCCCGGACGAGTTTCGGCCGCAGGGCCGGAGGGGCGATCACCCACGCCACCCGGATCGAGGGAGTGAGGATCTTCGACGCCGTGCCCACGTACGCCACGCATTCGGACCCGCGGTCGATGCTGCGCAGAGCGGGCAGTGCCGACACGTCGTAGCGGAACTCGCCGTCGTAGTCGTCCTCGATGATCACCGTTCCGGACGCCGCGGCGTCGGCCACGAGCCGGGCTCTGCGGCCTACCGGCATCCGGGCACCCATCGGATACTGATGAGCAGGCGTGCAGTAGACCGCGGCATCGGTCGCCCGCAGCAGTGCGGAGTCGAGGCCGTCGCCGTCCACGGATACGCAGCGCGTCCGCACCCCCGCACCGTCGAGGACGGTGCGGGCCCGGCTGTAGCCGGGCTCCTCGAACACCACGTCCCGGCCGCCGAGTCCCGCAGCGGCGACGAGGGTGCGGAGCGCGGCGCCCACTCCGGGGACGATCACCAGCTCGTCGGGGCGCGCTGCGATCCCCCGGGTGCGGCGTAGATGCTCCGCGAGGGACCGTCGCAACTCCGGGTGCGCGTCGGGGCCCGGGACGTCCGAGGTCACGGCCGCGGTCGCGGCCGACCGCCACGCCCGGCGCCAGTCGGTGGTGGAGATCAGGGCGGGATCGGGGTGACCCGGAGTGAGATCCCACAGCGCCTCCGGGTTCGCGGGGGCTGCAGAGGAGGCCCGCTCCGAGGTTCGGGTGACCGGGTGTGAGGCGACGTGCGCGCGGGCCGCCACGTCGGCGCCCGGTGCGATCCGCGTGCCGGAACCGGCGCGGGCATGCGCATACCCGGACGAGCAGAGTTCGTCGTAGGCATCGACCACCGACGCCCGCGCGACCGTCAGGTGTTCGGCCAGCGCCCGCGTGGACGGCAGAGGGTCGCCGGGCCGCAGGCGACCCACGCGGATCTCGTCGAGGACCGACTCCGCGATGCGGTGCCGCAGCGGCGCGTCGGTATCGGGGAGCCGCAACGTCAGGTGTAGTTCGGGGCTGATCCGGGGCATGTCCCTATAATACTGGTCTGCCGATATTGGTGATTGTGGATCTGGAAGGTGATCCACATGGGGGTGAGGATGATGTCGTGGACAAGATCATGAGATACCCGGACCGTGCCCGCACCGAACGAGCGCAACTCGACGCCGTCCTCGACGCCGCGCCGATGGGCACCCTCGCCACCGTCGTCGACGGGCTGCCGTGGGCCGTGCCGATGCTGTACGCCCGCGACGGCGACAGGATCCTGCTGCACGGCTCCACCGGGGCCGGTGCGCTGCGGCAGGTGGCGGCGGGCGCACCGGCGGTGCTGTGCGTCGCGATGCTCGACGGAATCGTCGTCGCGGACACCCTGTTCGACTCGTCCGCCAACTACCGTTCGGCGGTGGTGCGGGGCAACCTCGTCACCCTCGGCGCAGACGAATCCGCCGACGCCCTGAACGCGCTGTCGGACGTGCTGATCCCCGGCCGCAGCACGGAGGTCCGGGGGCACCGGCGCAAGGAACTCGCCGCGACACTGGCCCTCGCCCTCCCGATCACACCCGGCCAATGGACCGTCAAGGTGCGGGACGCACCGCCGGGTGAACCCACCGAAACCAGCAGCGCCTGGGCCGGGGTGGTCCCCGTTCGGTCGGTCGCCGGTGCGCCCGTCCCGGCACCGTGGGTGGCGAGCGGCACGCCCGTACCCGCATCCGTGTCGCGGCTGACCCGGACCGCGTAAGGAAAGCGTCAAGAGCCGTAGGAGTCCCGTAAGCGCTTCGTCAGCGCCGCCTCTTTCGCCGAGATCCGGCGTGATGCTGGCATGACACCCCGCAACCGTGGGGTGTCATGCCTGCGCTGAACCGCAGGATCAGTACGAAGAGGGATCCTCACATGGCCGATGTGGCCTACGTCGCGCTCGTCCTCGGCGGATTCGCCTGTTGCGCGCTCGTTCTCCGTGCCCTGCAGACCGGACGCGTGAAATGACGGGTGCCGGGATACTCGCGGTCGCGCTCGTCGCGATCGCCGCCGCGCTCGTCGTGTACCTCCTGATCGCGCTCACCGACCCGGAGCGGTTCTGATGACGCCTGCCCTGGCGGCCGGACTGCAGGTCGCCTTCGTCCTCGCGGTACTCGCGGTCGCGTACGTGCCGGTGGGCGACTACATGGCGCACGTGTACGAATCACGCCGTCACCTGCGGGTCGAATCCGTGATGTACCGCCTGTGCCGCATCAACCCGCACACCGAGCAGACCTGGTACGGCTACGCGGGCAGCGTGCTGGGATTCTCCGCGGCGAGCGTGCTGTTCCTCTACGCCCTGCAGCGCATCCAGGGGGTGCTGCCGCTGTCCGGGGACCTCTCCGGGGTCAGTCCTGCGGTGGCGTTCAACACGGCCGTGTCGTTCGTGACCAACACCAACTGGCAGTCGTACGCGCCCGAGACCACGATGAGCAACCTGACCCAGCCGGTCGGGCTCGCCGTGCAGAACTTCGTGTCCGCAGCCGTGGGCATGGCCGTCGCGGTGGCGCTGATCCGCGGGTTCGTCCGGGTGTCGCGCGGCGGTGAGATCGGCAACTTCTGGGTGGACCTCACCCGGGGCAGCCTGCGTATTCTGCTGCCGTTCTCCTTCGTCATCGCGCTGATCCTGCTGAGCCAGGGCGTGATCCAGTCCTTCCACCCGGGCTTCGCGTCCACCGGTCTGGACGGCAACTCCGTCAGCAACGCACTCGCGCCCGTCGCCTCGCAGGAAGCGATCAAGGAACTCGGCACCAACGGCGGCGGGATCCTCGCCGCCAACTCGGCGCACCCGTTCGAGAACCCGACGCCGGTCAGCAACATCGTCGAGATCCTCGCGATCCTGCTGATCCCGGTCTCCCTCACCCGCACGTTCGGCACCATGGTCGGCGACCCTCACGACCGAGCGAGCGAGGTGTCCGGGCACCGCCAGGGTCTGACCCTGCTCGCCGTGATGGGCATCCTGTGGGGATCGCTCCTCGCGGTCACGCTCGCCGCGGAGTCGGGTCGGCGCGGCGTCGCCGCCACCGCCGCGGGCGCGATGATGGAGGGCAAGGAGGTTCGTTTCGGAATCCCCGGTACGGCGCTGTTCGCCGTGAGCACCACCGGAACGTCCACGGGCGCGGTGAATTCGGCCCACGACAGCCTGTCGCCGCTCGGCGGCGGAGCCGCTCTGCTCAACATGCTGCTCGGCGAGATCGCGCCCGGCGGTGTCGGCACCGGGCTCTACGGAATTCTCGTCCTCGCCCTGATCGCCGTCTTCGTCGGTGGACTCCTCGTCGGCCGCACACCCGAATACCTCGGCAAGAAGCTGCGGCAGCGGGAGATCACACTCGCCGCCCTGTCCGTGCTGGTGATGCCGGCGCTCGTCCTGATCGGGACCGGAATCACCGTGATCCTGTCCTCGACCACCGGTTACCAGGGCAACGGTGGCGACCCGGGAAGTCCCGGATCCATCCACGGATTCTCGGAAGTGCTGTACGCGTTCGCGTCGGCCTCGAACAACAACGGCAGTGCGTTCGGCGGGCTGACGGTGACGAGCGACTGGTTCCAGACCGCGCTCGGCCTGTGCATGCTGTTCGGCCGGTTCCTTCCGATCATCTTCGTCCTCGCGCTCGCCGGATCCCTGGCGTCGCAGAAGAAGACGGCAGCGGGCGCCGGAACCCTGCCGACGGCGGGCCCGATGTTCACCGGGCTCCTCACCGGCACCGTCGTGCTCGTCGCGGCGTTGACATTCTTCCCGGCCCTCGCGCTGGGACCGATCGCGGAGGCTCTGCAGTGAGTGTGAACGTGACCAGTCGTCCGGAAACCGGGGCGGCGACCACCACGCCGGAAGGCGGCCACGGCCCGGCGCCCGTGAAGGCGGGAATCTTCAGCCCCGCTCAGCTGGTGACGGCGCTACCGGGCGCCCTGCGCAAACTCGACCCCCGGCACCTCGCCCGCAACCCGGTGATGTTCGTGGTGTTCGTCGGTTCCGTCGTCACCACCGTCATGGCCCTCGTCGACCCGTCGGTGTTTTCCTGGGCTGTCGTCGCCTGGCTGTGGTTCACCGTGTTGTTCGCGAATCTGGCCGAGTCGGTCGCGGAGGGCCGGGGCAAGGCGCAGGCGGCGAGCCTGCGGAAGGTGAAGCAGGACACGGTCGCCCACCGAATCACGGCGAGCGGCGGGGTGGAGTCGGTCGCGGGGACCGCACTGACCGTCGGCGACAGGGTCGTCGTCGAGGCGGGAGAGGTGATACCCGGGGACGGTGACGTCGTCGACGGCATTGCGACCGTGGACGAGTCGGCCATCACCGGCGAGTCGGCGCCTGTCGTCCGCGAATCCGGCGGTGACCGGTGTGCCGTCACCGGTGGCACGACCGTGCTCTCCGACCGGATCGTCGTGCGCATCACCGCGGCCCCCGGACAGTCGTTCGTGGACCGGATGATCGCCCTCGTGGAGGGAGCGGCGCGGCAGAAGACGCCGAACGAGATCGCGCTGAACATCCTGCTGGCGTCGCTGACGATCATCTTCCTGCTGGCCGTCGTCGCGATCGGTCCGATGGGTCTGTACGCGGGCCAGGAGCAGGATCCGATCAAGCTGATCGCTCTGCTGGTGTGCCTGATCCCCACCACTATCGGGGCCCTGCTGTCGGCCATCGGTATCGCCGGGATGGACCGGCTGGTGCAGCGGAACGTCCTGGCGATGTCGGGGCGGGCGGTGGAGGCCGCCGGCGACATCGACACACTGCTGATGGACAAGACCGGCACCATCACGTTCGGCAACCGGCAGGCCACGGCCTTGCATCCCGCCCCGGGGGTTTCCGCGATCGAGTTGGCCACGGCCGCACGGTTGTCCAGCCTCGCGGACGGCACCCCCGAGGGCCGCAGCATCGTGGACCTGTGTGCCCGCGACTTCGGGTTGGACCCGGCGCCGTCCGAGGCGGAGAGAGCGGCCGAGTTCGTGCCGTTCACGGCGCAGACCCGGATGAGCGGACTCGACATCGACGGCGCCCGGATCCGCAAGGGCGCGAGCGACGCGGTGCTGACCTGGGTGCAGGCGCTGGGCGGGCAGGCGGCGCCTGCGGTCACCGACAGTGTGAACCAGATCGCGCAGGCCGGGGGAACGCCGTTGGTGGTCGCCGCCGTCCGCGGAGACACAGCGACCGTGCTCGGCGTGATCGCGCTGTCGGACGTGGTGAAACCGGGCATCGCCGAGAGGTTCGCGGAACTGCGGGCCATGGGGATTCGCACGGTGATGATCACCGGCGACAACCCGTTGACGGCAAAGGCCATCGCGGCCGAGGCCGGAGTCGACGACTTCATGGCCGAGGCGACACCCGAGGACAAGCTCGCGCTGATCCGGAGGGAGCAGGAGGGCGGCCGGCTCGTCGCGATGACCGGGGACGGCACCAACGACGCCCCGGCGCTGGCCCAGGCGGATGTCGGGGTGGCGATGAACACCGGCACGTCGGCGGCGAAGGAAGCCGGGAACATGGTGGATCTCGATTCGGATCCCACCAAGCTCATCGAGGTGGTGGAGATCGGCAAGCAACTGCTCATCACGCGCGGGGCGCTCACCACGTTCTCGCTCGCCAACGACCTGGCCAAGTACTTCGCGATTCTCCCTGCCCTGTTCAGCGGCATCTATCCGCAGCTGAACACGCTGAACATCATGCGGCTGGCCACCCCGGAATCGGCCATCCTGTCGGCGGTGATCTTCAATGCCGTCGTGATCGTCGCGCTGATCCCGTTGTCGCTGAAAGGCGTTCGTTACCGTCCGTCCTCGGCGTCGAAGCTGCTTGGCCGCAACCTGCTGATCTACGGCCTCGGCGGCGTGATCACGCCGTTCGCCGGTATCTGGCTCATCGACCTCGTCGTCCGTCTCATTCCCGGAATTGGGTGATCCCGCATGCGATTTCTCATCGGTCTGCTCCGGCAGACCTGGGCCGGACTACTCGTCCTGCTGGCACTCACGGCAGTCCTCGGTGTGCTCTATCCCGCCGCCGTGTGGGGGGTGAGCAGGATCGGCGCCGGAGCGGCCGAGGGCTCCCCGATGCGCGACACCACCGGGTGCGTCGTCGGGAGCCGGTGGGTCGGTGTCGACCCGCAGGTGCCGGCGGGGGAGCCGGATCCGTTCTTCCACAACCGGGTCACCGGGTCGGTGGCCGAACAGGATCCGTTCGCGCCGGGCGACCCCGCTACTGCCCTGCCCACCAACCAGGGGCCGAGCAGCGAGATCCTGGCGACGTTCGTCGCCGACCGGCGGGCGACGATCGCCGCGCGTGAAGGGGTGGACCCCTCCGCGGTACCGGTGGACGCGGTCACCGGATCCGGCTCGGGCATCGACCCGCACATCAGCCCCGCGTACGCGGCGTTGCAGGTGCCGAGGGTGGCGGCGGTGAACGGCCTCGGCGAGACCCGGGTACGTCAACTGGTAGACGAGAACACCGAGGGAAGACAACTCGGCTTCCTCGGTGAGGAACGGGTGAACGTCCTCGAACTGAATCTGGCCCTCGGCCTGACCGCTCCTGAGTGCACGGCCCCCACCGCTGGTGGATGATGGCGAGGTGAGTGGTACCGGAACCGACGGCGCGCGCCGGGACGTCGAACGCCGACGCGGTGAACTGCGCATCTATCTCGGTGCCGCACCGGGCGTCGGCAAGACGTTCGCGATGCTCGGTGAGGCGCACCGCCGCCGGGAGCGGGGGTGCGACGTGGTCGCGGCCGTGGTGGAGACCCACGGCCGCGACCGCACGGCGGCGCAGCTCGGTGACCTCGAACTGATTCCGCCCAAGCTGATCGCCTACCGGGGCACGCTCGGCCGGGAACTCGACGTCGAGGCGGTGCTGGCCCGCAGGCCGGCGCTGGTCCTCGTCGACGAGCTCGCGCACACGAACACACCGGGCAGCGTCCACGAGAAACGCTGGCAGGACGTGGAGATCCTCCTCGGCTCGGGGATCGACGTCCTCTCGACGCTCAACGTTCAGCACCTCGAAAGCCTCAACGACGTGGTCCAGCGGATCACCGGCGTGGTGCAGCAGGAAACGGTCCCCGACGAGGTGGTGCGCGCCGCCACCCAGGTCGAATTGGTCGACATCACTCCGGAGGCTTTGCGCCGCAGACTGTCCCACGGCAACATCTATGCCGCGGACAAAGTCGACGCGGCGCTGAGCAACTACTTCCGGAAAGGGAACCTCACCGCACTCCGCGAACTCGCCCTGCTGTGGGTGGCCGACCAGGTGGATGCCGCACTCGCGAAATATCGTGCGGAGAACAAGATCACCGACACGTGGGAGGCCCGGGAACGGGTGGTGGTCGCGGTGACGGGCGGTGCGGAATCGGAGACGCTGGTTCGGCGCGCCGGCCGGATCGCGTCGAGATCCAGCGCCGAGCTCATCGTCGTGCACGTGGTGCGCGGCGACGGCCTCGCCGGTGTCTCGGCTCCGGAGATGGGTAAGGTGCGCACGCTCGCCGCGAGCATCGGGGCGAGCCTGCACAGCGTCGTCGGCGACGACGTCCCGACCACGCTGCTCGACTTCGCCCGGACCGCGAACGCCACACAGTTGGTGCTGGGCACGTCGAGACGCTCACGGTGGGCGCGGATCTTCGACGAGGGAATCGGTGCGAGCGTGCTGCACCAGTCCGGGTCGATCGACGTGCACATGGTGACGCACGGCGAGTCCCATCGCCCGCGGCGGTTGTCGCCGGTGGGATCCCGTTCGCGCACGGTGATCGCCTGGATCGCCGCGGTCCTCGTACCGTCGGTGGCCACCGTGGTGATGAGTGCCGTCGACCGGTGGCTCGGATTGGTCGGCGAGGGAGCCCTGTTCTTCATCGTGGTGCTGCTCGTCTCGCTGCTCGGCGGTGTCGCCCCTGCGGCGTTCTCCGCGCTGATCTCGGGTCTGTTCCTCAACTACTTCTTCACGCCGCCGGTGCGCAGCTTCACCATCGCCGAGCCGGACAACTTCATCACCACGGTCGTGCTGCTCGTGGTCGCGGTCGCCGTCGCGGTCCTGGTCGACGCGGCCGCCAAGCGGTCACGGGAAGCGCGCCGGGCGTCGCAGGAAGCCGAGTTGCTGGCGCTGTTCGCCGGATCGGTGCTGCGCGGTGCCGACCTCGACACCCTGCTCGAGAAGGTGCGCGAGACCTACGGCCAGGATTCGGTCAGCGTGCTGCACCGGGACCTCGGTCCGGTGGGGTCCGTCGGGCAGCACCCACCGGTGAGCGTCGACGACGCCGACACCGTCTGCGAGGTGGGGGAAGGGGAATACGCGCTCGCACTGCGCGGCAGCGAACTGCACGCCCGGGACCGTCGCGTGCTGCTCGCCGTCGCCAACCAGGCAGTGGGCATGATCCGCCAGACCGAGCTCGCGCAGGAGGCGGGGCAGGCGCAGGCCCTGGCCGAGGCCGACCGGCTGCGGCGGTCGTTGCTGTCCGCCGTCAGCCACGACCTCCGGACCCCGCTGGCCGCGGTCAAGGCCGCCGCGTCCAGCCTGCGCAGCGACGACGTCGACTTCTCCCCGGAGGACACCGCCGAACTGCTCGCGACCATCGAGGAATCGGCCGACGTCCTCACCTCTCTCGTCGGCAACCTGCTCGACTCCTCCCGGCTCGCGGCGGGAGTGGTGACCCCGACGCTGCGGCCGGTGTATCTCGACGAGGTGGTGCACCGGGCGCTGGTGGGTCTGGGAATCGGCGGCCGGACCGGGACCCGGGCCCGGGAAAGGGTGGAAGTCGACGTCGGGGCGGTCACAGCGATGGCGGATTCGGGCCTGCTCGAGCGGGTGCTCGCGAATCTGATCGACAACGCACTCCGCTACGGTGAGGACTCCGTGATCCGGGTCGGTGCCGCGGCGGTGGGAGACCGCGCTGTCGTCACCGTCGCCGACACCGGGCCGGGAATTCCGCGCGGGCGGGCAGACGAGATGTTCGCCCCGTTCCAGCGACTGGGGGACCGCGACACGACCACGGGAGTCGGGCTCGGGCTGTCCGTCGTCCGCGGATTCGTCGACGCGATGGGCGGGACCATCAGCGCCACCGACACCCCCGGCGGTGGTCTGACGATGGTGGTGGAACTGGCCGGGGCGAGAGGGGAGCATCCATGACGAGAGTTCTCGTCGTCGACGACGAACCGCAGATTCTCCGCGCCCTGCGGATCAATCTGAGTGTGCGCGGATACGACGTGGTGACGGCCGCGTCCGGGGCCGCCGCCCTGCGCGCCGCGGCCGAGCGACCGCCGGACGTGATCGTGCTCGACCTCGGGCTACCCGACATGGACGGGACCGAAGTGCTCGCCGGCCTCCGCGGGTGGTGCCCCGCACCGGTGATCGTGCTGTCCGCGCGGACCGACTCCGCGGACAAGGTGGAGGCCCTCGACGCCGGCGCCGACGACTACGTCACCAAGCCGTTCGGGATGGACGAGTTCCTGGCCCGGGTGCGTGCGGCCGCCCGCCGGGCGACGACGGCCGTCGACACGAGTGAACCTGTGGTGGAGACGGATTCGTTCACGGTCGACCTGGCGGCGAAGACGGTGCGGCGGGCGGGGGCCGAGGTGCACCTGACGCCGACCGAGTGGGGGATGCTCGAGATGCTCGTGCGGAACAAGGGCAAGCTGGTGGGGCAGAAGGAACTGCTGCGGGAGGTGTGGGGCCCGGCGTACGCCACCGAGACCCACTACCTGCGGGTGTATCTGGCGCAGCTGAGACGCAAACTCGAGGACGACCCGTCCAATCCGCGTCACCTCATCACCGAGGCCGGGATGGGGTACCGGTTCCAGGTGTGACCGGGGGAGGTGATCCTGCTCACGACCGATGATTCCGGCCCGCCCCGGGAGTCCTACCTTCGACCGCAGCATCACACTCGACCGGAGGAGCCACGAATGCCGGCACCGAAGACCCCACAACCGCTCGCGCATACCTTTACGGCGCCGATCCAGAAGGACGGGGCGTTCGCGACGTACGTGACCGTGCCGGACTCCGCCGAACTTCTCGGAACGAGGCGGCCGGTGAAGGTTGGCGGGACGATCGACGGCCACCCGTTCACTGCCACCCTGATGCCCTCGGGTGATGGTCCGCACTGGCTTCCCCTGAAGATCGCACTGTGCAAGCTGATCGGTAAGGACGGTGCCGGAGTGGAGGTGACGGTGCACCTCGAGCAGCGTTTCAGCTGACGTGGGCGGCGTCCGGGGTTTGATCCGGTGAGAGCGGGGTACGGATCACCCGGAAGCGGTCTGCGTTTCCGGACGGGTTTCGAGGTGCGTCGTGCCGATGTGGCCGCGATTGTCGGGGTGGCTCACGACTCTGGGGGTCGTGGTGCTCGTCGCCGCGTGCGGAACGGGCGACGACGGCAACACGAGCGAGAATTTCGCCGGCACCGTCGACATCGGCGGGGGCCGGAACATCTATCTCGAGTGTGCGGGCACAGGCACACCGACCGTCGTGTTCGTCTCCGGTCTTCGGTTCGGTGCCGATCAGTGGACGACGACGGCCGATCCGGCGAGCACCTCGGCCTTCGACGGAGTCGCCGAGTTCACGCGGGTCTGCTCCTACGATCGGCCGGGAGTCGTGCTGGGCGGGGACGCATTGAGCCGCAGCGACCCGGTCCCGCAGCCGATCACCACCGCGGACGCGGTCGCCGACCTCCAGTCGCTGCTGGGCGCCGCTGATGAGGTCGGGTCCGGTCCCTACGTTCTGGCCGCCCACTCCTACGGCGGTCAGATCGCGAGACTCTTCGCCGGTACCCATCCCGACGAGGTGGCGGGCCTGGTGCTGATCGACGCGCAGTCGGAGGAGTTGCAGACACTCCTGCCCCCGGAGCAGTTCCAGGAGTTCCTGCGGCTCAACACCCCGCAGCAGGACAGTCTCGACGAATACCCGGACCTCGAGCGCGTCGACTTCGTCCGCAGTTTCGACGAGATCCGCGCCGCCGAACCGATCCGGCCCCAGCCGCTCGTCGTCCTCTCCGCCGACCGCTCGGTGGCGCCGCAGATCGCGGAGGGCATCGCGAACGGAAGTCTCCCCGCCGACATCGATCCCGGCTACGGCCCGGCCCTCGACGCCGTGCAGCCGAAGGCGCAGGAGGATCTGGCCCAACTCGTTCCGGGTGCCACACATGTCACGAACACGAACAGCGGCCACAACATCAACATCGAACAGCCCCAACTCGTCATCGACGGGGTCCGCGACGTCGTCGACGCTGTGCGCGACGGGCGCACCCAGCCTTGACCGTCGCCCGCGGCTCGGCCTGCGGAATGTGGTCGCCTCGACGTGGGAGACTGGACCGGTGAGGTTGTATCGAGACACTGCGGTGGTCCTGCGCCAGCACAAGCTGGGCGAGGCCGACCGTATCGTCACACTCCTCACCCGGCAGCACGGTCTGGTGCGCGCGGTCGCCAAGGGGGTGCGACGCACGAAGTCCAAGTTCGGTGCCCGGCTCGAGCCGTTCGCGCACATCGACGTGCAGCTCTACCCGGGCCGCAACCTCGACATCGTCACCCAGGTCCAGACCGTCGATGCGTTCGCGACCGACATCGTCGACGACTACTCCCGGTACACGACGGCGTGCGCGATCCTCGAAACCGCCGAGCGGCTCGCCGGTGAGGAACGGGCCCCGGCGCCGCAACTGCATCGCCTGACGGTCGGGGCGCTGCGGGCCGTCGCCGAGCACCACCGCCCGTGCGAGCTGATCCTCGACGCCTTCCTGTTGCGGGCCATGGGTTTTGCGGGGTGGGCTCCCGCCCTCGACGACTGTGCGCGATGCAGCGCACCCGGGCCGCACCGGGCATTCCACGTGGCGGCCGGGGGAGCGGTGTGCGTCCATTGCCGGCCGCCGGGCGCCGCCACGCCGTCACCGGGGGTCCTCGACCTGATGGATGCGCTGTTTCGCGGCGACTGGGCGAGCACGGAGGAAGTGCCCGAGTCGTTGCGGGGGCAGGCCAGCGGTCTCGTCGCGGCGCATCTGCAGTGGCACCTCGAACGGCAACTCCGCACTCTCCCGCTGATCGAACGAGCACGACCGCATGCGGCGGTACGGGTGGAGGATTCGGTCAGGCAGGATGGGGACCGTGATTCGACGACGCGAACCTCGAGCCCCGCATAATTCCGGGGCCGAGCGCCAGATCCGGCCGCCGGACCCGCACCCCTCGGGCGCCCGCCCGCCCGGCCTGCAAACCGAACTCGTTCCCCGGCACATCGCGCTGGTGATGGACGGCAACGGCCGCTGGGCGCAGGAGCGGGGACTTCCCCGGACCGCGGGCCACGAACGCGGCGAGGCCGTGCTGATGGACGCCGTCTGCGGGTGCATCGAGATGGGCGTCGAATGGTTGTCGGCCTACGCGTTCTCCACCGAGAACTGGAAACGCAGCCCCGAGGAGGTCCGCTTCCTGATGGGATTCAACCGCGACGTGATCCGGCGTCGCCGCGACGAGATGCACGAGATGGGGGTGCGCGTGCGGTGGGCGGGTCGCCGTCCCAAGCTGTGGCGCAGCGTCATCAAGGAACTCGAGATCGCCGAGGAGCTGACGAAGCACAACACGGTCATGAACCTGACCATGTGCGTCAACTACGGCGGGCGCGCGGAGATCGCCGACGCGGCGAAGGAGATCGGCAGGCGGGTCGCGGCGGGGCTACTGGACCCGGAGAAGATCACCGAGGCGACCGTGGCCCGGTACCTCGACGAGCCGGACATGCCGGACGTCGACCTGTTCCTCCGGCCGTCCGGCGAGCAGCGTACGTCCAACTTCCTGATCTGGCAGTCGGCCTACGCCGAGATGGTGTACCAGGAGAAGCTGTTTCCTGATTTCGACCGCCGGGACCTGTGGGCGGCGTGTGTCGAGTACGCGTCGCGTGACCGTCGGTTCGGTGGGGTGAAATGACCGTCGACGGGGCGCCCGCGCTGCTCGGACGGGCGGCGGACGCGCTCGAGCACTTCGCCACCGTCGCCCGGGCGGAGGACGGATCGCTGAGTTTCGAGTACGCCGGGGCGCTGTGCTCGATCAGTGCGATGACCCTCACCGAGGGCCTCGATGTGCTGTCGATGACGTGCGTGCTGGCCTGGGATCGCCCGGTCAGCGCGTCGCTGCACAAGAAGGTCGCGGAGCGGAACAGCGCACTGCAGTTCGGTTCGATCGCGGTGTTCGGTCACGGCCGGCTCGCGGACGTCATCCTGCGGTACACATTCCCGGCGGCCGGGCTCCAGGACGAGGCGCTGACCACGATGCTGCTTCTCGCGTTGAGCGGCGCGGACACCGCCCGGCAGGGACTGATCCCCTGACGCTCACTGCGTCGCGGTGCAGTCCTTGCAGAGACCGAAGATCTCGATGGTGTGGCTGACGTCGGAGAAGCTGTGGGCGTCGGCGATCGACTGCGACCACTGCTCGACGGTCGGTCCCTCGACCTCGACGGTGTAACCGCAGGCACGGCAGACGAGGTGATGGTGATGTCCGGACGAGCAGCGCCGGTACACGGATTCGCCGGTGTCGGTGCGCAGGACGTCAACCGTTCCGGCGTCGGCGAGCGTCTGCAGGGTGCGGTAGACGGTGGTCAGCCCGATGCCCTCGCCGCGCTTGCGGAGTTCGTCGTGCAGTTCCTGCGCCGACCGGAACTCCTCGATGTCGTCGAGGAGCGCGGAGATGGCGCTGCGCTGCTTGGTCGCGCGTACTCCAACGACGACGGGTTTGCGCTGGCCGGTGTTCTGGGTCAAGGCTTCTATCCTTCCTCGGCGTGCGCGACGGCGTCCACGACGATGTGGGCGAGGTGGTCGTCCACCAGGCGGTAGAGGACCTCACGTCCGGTGCGTTCGCCGCGCACGACTCCCGCGGCCTTGAGCACGCGAAGATGCTGGCTGATCAGTGGCTGGGTGACTCCGAGTGCGCCGACGAGTTCGTGCACGCACCGTTCCGATTCGCGGAGCTGGAGGACGATCGCGATCCGGACGGGGGCCGCGAGGGCGCGCAGGATGTCGCCGGCCGCTGCCAGCGTCTCCTTCGACGGCACGGGAGCGGGCGCCGCCGCCTCGAACGGATGCAGATCCCCGGGATCGATGACGCTCACCAGTGATCTCCTTCGGTGTGCCGGACAATGGACGGGACCGTGGCCGCGAGGCCGTCGGCCCCGTGAGGATCACCCTCACCTTATTGCAAATCGATTCCATTTTGATATGCACGAATACGCATGTCAACCGGGTGGGTGAACCGACTGTGATCGGGCAGATAGGCTGGGCTCCGAAAAGCGCACGTGAACCATGCATCTATTACCCAGATGGAGAGCACCCGAGTGGCACCGAAGTCCAAAGTCGAAACCGTCGTCAATCTCGCCAAGCGTCGTGGCCTGGTCTACCCGTGCGGTGAGATCTACGGAGGCACGAAGTCGGCCTGGGACTACGGCCCCTTGGGTGTCGAGCTCAAGGAGAACATCAAGAAGCAGTGGTGGCGCAACATGGTCACCAGCCGCGAGGACGTCGTCGGCCTCGACTCCTCGGTCATCCTGCCCCGCGAGGTGTGGGTGGCGTCCGGTCACGTCGGCGTGTTCAACGACCCGCTCGTCGAGTGCCTCAACTGTCACAAGCGTCACCGTCAGGACCACCTGCAGGAGGCGTACGCGGAGAAGAAGGGCCTCGACAACCCGGACGACGTCCCGATGGACGTCGTGGGCTGCCCCGACTGCGGCACGGTCGGTCAGTGGACCGAGCCCCGTGACTTCAACATGATGCTCAAGACGTACCTCGGCCCGGTCGAGAGCGAAGAGGGCATGCACTACCTTCGCCCGGAGACGGCGCAGGGCATCTTCGTGAACTTCGCCAACGTGCTCACCACGTCGCGCAAGAAGCCGCCGTTCGGCATCGGCCAGATCGGCAAGAGCTTCCGCAACGAGATCACGCCCGGAAACTTCATCTTCCGCACCCGCGAGTTCGAGCAGATGGAGATGGAATTCTTCGTCAAGCCCGGCGAGGACGAAGAGTGGCACCAGTACTGGATCGACTACCGCATGGACTGGTACACCGGTCTCGGCATCAACAAGGACAACCTGCGCCTGTACGAGCACGCACAGGACAAGCTGTCGCATTACTCCAAGCGCACCGTCGACATCGAGTACCGCTTCCACTTCCAGGGCAGTGAGTGGGGCGAGCTCGAGGGTGTGGCCAACCGCACCGACTTCGACCTGTCGACCCACTCGAAGCACTCGGGCACCGACCTCAACTACTACGACCAGGCCACCGGGGAGCGGTACACGCCGTACGTCATCGAACCGGCAGCCGGTCTCACGCGTTCGCTGATGGCGTTCCTCGTCGACGCGTACACCGAGGACGAGGCGCCGAACGCGAAGGGTGGCGTCGACAAGCGCACCGTTCTGCGTCTGGACCGTCGTCTTGCTCCGGTGAAGGCAGCGGTGTTGCCGCTGTCGCGTAACGCGGACCTGACGCCCAAGGCCAAGGATCTCGCCGCGACGCTCCGTCAGCACTGGAACGTCGAGTTCGACGACGCCGGCGCGATCGGCCGCCGCTACCGCCGTCAGGACGAGATCGGCACCCCGTTCTGCATCACCGTGGACTTCGACACGCTCGAAGACCACGCCGTGACCGTGCGTGAGCGCGACTCCATGGCTCAGGAGCGGGTCGCGCTCGACCAGGTCGAGGGTTACCTGGCGCAGCGCCTCATCGGTTCCTGATCCGCCGTCACCTGCGCGCGTCGCAGGTGGCGGTCAGATAGTTCGTCAGGATTCGCCGGCTCTCCTCGGAGACCGGAATGCGCGAGTATTCCGGTTCCGAGGAGCCGACGGCGATCCACAGCGGAAAGACGAAGGGCTTCTTCGCTTCCGTGAGGGCATGAGGGTCGCAGCGCGCCGCGTCGATCGTGATGTCCACGCTCAGCCGGTCCTCGTCCGCCCGCATGGTGGCGGGCAGTGCGCCGTGCAGCGCGTACAGGACGCTGCCGCCGATCTCGTCCAGCCGGATGTCACCCGACGCCGTTCCCCGGCTCACGACGAGCTGGGCGGGCAGGGGTGCGGTCGGCTCGGGCGGTCCCGCCGCCGGGATCAGTGTCACCGGTACGGCCCGCGCCAGATCCTCTGCGGCGCAGTCGCCGTCGTGGATACGGCCGAGGACGTCGTATGGGGTGGCGAGCGGCACCCGCACCGGTGACGCGCCGGCCACACCGATCAGGGCGTACGCCGGCTCCGGGGGAGTGTCGCAGCGAACCGGGCCGTACTCGGCCTCGACATCGATCCGGTTGCCGGGGCCGAGTTCGACCTCGCGCCGGGTCTCGGGCGCCGCCTCGAAACCGGGACTGTCCAATGCCACGGAGGTCACGGCGACGGGCGCATCGCCGGTGTTCGCTATCCGCACGTGAATCCGCCCGCCCGCCGCGTCGTCCTCCCGGCTGCGATAGGCCTCCGCCGACAGCGGGATCGCGTCGTCCGCGGGCGGGTCCCCGCCCGCGCAGCCCGACAGGGCGCCGCAGCCAGCGGCCGCGACGCAGGCGAGTGCGACGAAGACTGGGGAGGACGTCAGAATCGGCCGCCCCCACTGATCCGGCCGGAGCTGCTCGGCCCGCCGAAGGACCGCGGGCCGCTGCTGCGACCGCCGCCGGAGCCCCGGCTTCCCCAGTTGCCGCCGCCGCTGAAACCGCCGCGCAGGATGCTGTCGATCAGAATGCCGCCGAGGATCGCTCCGGTGGCATTCCCGCCACCGCTTCCGGGCCCGGGGCGCCGGCGGGACTCCCAGCGGCTCACGTCGTTCTGCGCCAGGCGCAGTGCGTCGGCCGCCAGGCCGGCCGCCGCCTGAGCGTGCTGAAGCGCGCGGGAGGCGTCGGTGGCGCGCAGTTGCTGCGCGCCCGCCAGGTGCCGCTGCGCCTCGGTCAGGCGGGTCCGGGCGTCCGCTCCCACCGCGCCGCGTCGGGTGCCGATGAAGTCCGACGCCGCCGTGACCTGCGACTGCGCGGCCATGAGGTCCTGCTCGAGGCGCTGCTGCGCACGCTCGGCCTGCTGCCGGGATTCCTGCGCCTCGGCGAGGACGGCGTCGAGTTCCGCGTCGGCCTTGACGATCTGGGTGAAGCTGCCGAGCGGGTCGGTGTCCGCGGCGGTCCGGGCCGCCGCCAGTGCTGCCTCGGCCGCGGCGCGGGCCGACGCGAGCCGGTCCCCACCCTGCTCGGTGAACTGGCCCGCGGCCGCGATCCCGGCCTCCACGTCGGTGATCGCGGCCGGCAGCGTGGCGATGGCGTGCCGGATGTCCTCCGCGGCGTGGTCGACGGCGTCGAGTAGCGTCCGGGCCTGTTCGAGGGCGCCCTCGGCTCCGCGGATCGCCGACACCGCCGGCCCCTGCTTCCCGGGCGGCAGCGCGATCGCGTCCCTGCCGTCGGCCACGGCCCGTTCCGCGAACGCGAGCCGCTCCTCCGCCATCGTCACGTTGTGGGCGACGGAAGCGAGTGCGGCGGCCGGGAATTCGGTCTGCAGGGTGGCGAGGGTCTGCGTGGAATCGGGGATGCGCACGGTCAGCGCGACCATGTCCCGGGTGAGCGCGTCGAGTCGGTCGGGGGCGTTGATCAGCAGGTCCCGGAGCCCGTCGAACTCCTGAACCCTCTCGTTGAGTTCGCGGTCGGCGCGCCCGCACGAGGTGATGATGTCGATGAGCATCTCCCGCTGCTGCCCTGGGGTCTCGGGGATCGCGTCGTCGAGTCGCTGACGGACGGTGAACGCGGCCGCGAGTGTCGCCTTCGCCGTGTCGAACGCCGCCGTGAACGACGCCGTGGCCTGCTCGCCGAACTCGCCGCGGGCCAGTTCGAGTTCCTCCTGGCTCGTGCGCAGCGCGTCGTCGGTCTCGACGAGCACCTCCTTGGCGCGCTCGTCCAGGGTCGGCAGCGGGAGCGCCGTCAGCGCGGCGGTGTCCTCGGGGCTGATGCTGCGCGCCGCCTCGACCCCGGCCCGGGAGCGGTCGTGCTTCTTCTTCCGCGAATACAGCACGAGGCCACCCGCACCCACGACTACCACACCTCCGCCGATCAGCAGTGTGCGCACGGACATTCCTTCGCCCGGACTCATCGCGTCGCCAAGGCCGCCTGCCGCGGCGATCGCGCCGCCGGCCCAATCCTCCTCGCGCAGGGCGGGTTCCACCGCATCGACGCGGATCGACTCGGCCTCGTCGCTGGTGATCTCCGACAGTCCGTCCGGTGCGATGAGGGCGTACTCGCGGTCGACGGTCGCGACCGCGAGCAGGGCGTCGCGGTCGCCGAGCGAGGAGGCCTGCGCCGTCTGATCCGCCCATGGACCGGCGCCGAGCCCGTTGAAGTCGGGAACGTACACCACCCACAACCGCACCTTGTGCTCGTCGTAGAGCTGGTCGATCGCGGCCTGGACGTCGCTCTGCTGGTCGGCGTCGAGCACGCCGACGGTGTCCGTGATCTGGCCGGGAAGACGGAACGGTGCGTCCGCCGACGCGATCGCGGGAGAGAACAGGATTGCCACGAGAGTCAGGAGTGCGGAGACGGCGCCGAGGGCGGCGAACCGCCGAGCACGGGGAAGTCGGGGGCGGGACGACGGCGTCTGCTCGAGGCGCGCTGCGAGTGGCATGGCAGCAAATCTATCGGGTGTGGCGAGTCGTCATCGGGACAGTTCGGCGACAGCTGGCAGAATCAGGGAGTGAATTCTGCACCGAGCCGTGAACGCCACGACCTCCCGCGCCGTTCTGCGCGCCTGGGGTTCGCCGGCACGCTGGCCCGGTGGACCCGCCGGATCATCGCCGGCGTCGTCCTCCTCGCCGCAGCGCTGGTGCTCGGCACCGCGGTCCGGGTGTGGCAGGTCGCGCGGATCGACGACACGTCCGCCGCCGACGCGATCGTCGTGCTCGGCGCCGCCCAGTATTCGGGAACCCCGTCGTCGGTGTTCGAGGCCCGGCTCGAGCAGGCATACAAGCTGTACGAGCGGGGGGTGGCCCCCGAGGTCATCACGGTCGGCGGCAAGCAGGAGGGCGACGAGTACACCGAGGCGGCGTCCGGCAAGAACTATCTGATCTCGCGCGGCGTCCCCGCCGACAGCATCACCGCGGTCGAGGAAGGGTCCGACACCCTGCTCAGCATCGAGGCGGTGAGTGAGGCGATGGGGGAGCAGGGCATCGATTCGGCGGTCCTCGTCAGCGACCCCTGGCATTCGCTGCGGACCCGGACGATGGCACGTGACGCCGGTCTCGACGTCTGGACGGCGCCCACCCGGCAGGGGCCCGCCGTGTTCACCCGCGAATCCCAGCTGCACGGAATCGCCCGGGAGACAGGGGCGCTGATCTGGTACCAGCTCACCCACTTCTCGGCCGACTTCCCTTACACGGCGGGACAGTAGACATCGATGACAGCACACACGACACCCCTCGGCGACGTGTACTCCGCGCACGACGTCGCCCGCCGGGTCCGCGAGGCACCGAAACGGGCGGGAATCCCGGGCAGCCAGATCGCGGCCGCGCAACACCGATCCGTCTTCTCCCGCGACCGCGCCCGCGTCCAGCACTCGGCCGCGCTCCGCAGACTCGCCGACAAGACCCAGGTGGTCGGCCCCCGGGACGGCGACACCCCGCGCACGCGGTTGACGCACTCGATCGAGGTGGCGCAGATCGGCCGCGGGATCGCCGACGGTCTCGGCTGCGATCCCGATCTGGTGGACCTCGCCGGCCTCGCGCACGACATCGGTCACCCGCCGTACGGCCACAACGGGGAGAAGGCCCTCGACGAGGTCGCCGAAAGCTGCGGTGGGTTCGAGGGCAACGCCCAGAATCTGCGCATCCTCACGAGCCTCGAACCGAAGGTGCTGTACCCCGACGGAAGCAGTGCCGGGCTCAACCTGACCCGCGCGTCGCTGGACGCGGCGATCAAGTATCCGTGGACCCGGCCGCGACCCGGCGCGAAGTTCGGGGCCTACGACGACGACGCCGACGTGCTCGCGTGGATCCGCGAGGGGGCCCCCGACGGCCACCAGTGTCTCGAAGCGCAGGTCATGGATTGGGCCGACGACGTCGCCTACTCCGTGCACGACGTCGAGGACGGCGTGATCGACGGGCGCATCGATCTACGTTCGCTGGCCGATCCGGTGGATCAGCGGGCGCTCGCCGAGTTCGGAGCGTCGGAGTTCCCGGGACTCGACGTCGAGGAACTGGTCGAGGCCGCGACGCGGTTGAGCCTTCTGCCCGTCGTCGTCGAGGTGGGCAGCTACGACGGCACGCTCACCAGTTCGGTCGCCCTGAAGAATCTCACCAGTGAACTGGTCGGCCGGTTCGCGACCGCCGCGATCATCGGGACCCGCGACGTCCACGGCGACAAGCCGGTCGCCCGGTACGACGCCGACCTGGTGGTCCCGCCGGTGGTCGCGGCGGAGGTGGCGCTGCTCAAGACGTTCGCACTGAACTACGTGATGTCGGATGCCGGCCACCGGGCACGGCAGGCACGCCAGCGTGACCGCGTCCACCGCGTCGCCGAATGGCTACTCGTGACCGCACCCGCCGGTCTCGACCCCATCCTGGTTCCCGCCTGGAACGCCGCGGCCGACGACCCCGCACGGGTCCGGGTCGTTGTCGACCAGATCGCCTCCTACACCGAGAGCCGGCTCGAACGCGTCGACAAGTCCAGTCTCGGAGCCCAGGCGAGCTGGGGCTGACAAAGCCGGAAGTCGGACCCATCCGGCCGCCGCGGTGCTACGAATAGGTCTACAGACAGCTCGCACCCAATGGTCAGGGAGACCGGATGAAGTCTGCAGTGCGCAAGGTCATCGGTTCGACGTCCGCAGCGCTGGCGGTGGCGGTCGGTGCCGCCCTGCTGGCCCCACCCGCGGCGCAGGCCGCGCCCGCGTATCCGTTCGCGGACTCCGACCCGTTCTACGGTGCGCCCGCCGACGTCGGGGCACGCGCCGACGGTGACGTGCTGGCGAGCCGACCGGTCGCCGCCACCGGTTTCCCCACCGCCGACGCCTGGCAGGTGAAGTACAGGTCGACCAACTCCGCCGGAGCGCCCATCGCCGCGGTCACCACGGTGCTGGTACCCCGCGGCACTCCCGCGAACCGGCCGCTGGTGTCCTATCAGCCGTTCGTCAACGCGCTCGGGCTCGAGTGCGCGCCATCGCATCAGCTGTTCAACGGCGGAATTCAGGAGGGGCCCGCCCTCAACGCCCTGCTCGCGCGGGGGTGGGCCGTCGCCGTGCCCGACCACCTCGGACCGACCAGCGCATACGGGGCCGCGAAACTCGGCGGCCGGCTCGTGCTCGACGGCGTCCGCGCCGCGCAGCGGCTCCCGGAAGCGGGTCTCGGTGGCAGTCCGGTCGGGCTGGCCGGCTACTCGGGCGGTGCCATGGCGACCAACTGGGCCGCGGCACTCGCACCCACCTACGCCCCGGAACTGAACATCGTGGGCGCCGCCGAGGGCGGCACACCGGTCAACATCGGTGAACTGGCCGACCGTTTGGGTAGCACGCGCTCGCAGGCGTTCGGCCTGGGTTTCGCGGCCGCCATCGGTCTCGAGCGTGAATACCCGACGCGTTCACCGCTGGGGGACGGCCTCAACGGCGACGGACTCGCCCTGCGGACACAGATGAGCAACATGTGCACCGATTCGATCCTCGGCGCCGGTGCGGGGAAGTCGCTGCCCGACCTGACCAACGGTCCCGGGATCCTCGCCGACCCGTCCGGCCGCGCGGTGATGGACGAGAACAGCGTCGAACTGTATCCGGGAGTCCCGAGGACGCCGATGTTCGTCTGGCACGGCAGCGCGGACCCTCTCGTCGCCATCGGGCCGGTGCAGAACACCGTCGCCCGGTACTGCTCACAGGGTGCGCGCGTGCAGTTCGACGTGATCCCGGGCGCCGACCACGGCACCGCCACCATGCTCGGTGCCGGTCCCGCATTCGGCTATCTCGGCGACCGATTCGCCGGGATTCCCGCCCCGTCGAACTGCTGACCCAGAGGCGGAAGTTCGGGCTGCGGCGGAGCGCCTAGACTGTCGTTCGTGGCTGGCAGAATCCCTGATCGTGACGTTGCGGCCATTCGCGAGCGCACACGGATCGAGGACATCGTGGGGGAGTACGTCTCCCTCAAGCGCGCGGGCGGCGACTCCATGAAGGGGCTGTGCCCGTTCCACGACGAGAAGTCGCCGTCGTTCCACGTCCGCCCCAACCACGGGCACTACCACTGCTTCGGGTGCGGCGAGGGCGGCGACGTCTACTCGTTCCTCCAGAAGATCGACCACATCAGTTTCGTCGAGGCCGTCGAGCAGCTCGCCGACCGGTTGAACTACACCATTTCGTACGAGGGTGGCGGCACCTCGGTGCAACGCGACCGCGGCACCCGCTCCCGGTTGGTCGCGGCCAACGCGGCCGCGCAGGAGTTCTACTCGGCGCGCTTGCAGGAACCCGACGCGCAGGCGGCCCGCGACTACCTGACGGAACGGAACTTCGACGCGCAGGTCGCGCAGCAGTTCGGGTGCGGGTATGCACCCGACGGCTGGGACATCCTCACGAAGCACTTGCTGGGCAAGGGCTTCGACGTCAAGGAACTCGAGGCCGCGGGCCTGTCGAAAGCCGGGCGGCGTGGTCACATCGACCGCTTCCACCGGCGCCTGCTCTGGCCCATCCGGAACCTGTCCGGCGACGTCATCGGGTTCGGCGCCCGCAAGTTGTTCGACGACGACACCATGCCCGGCAAATACGTCAACACGCCGGAAACCATGCTGTACAAGAAGTCTCAGGTGCTGTTCGGGCTCGACCTCGCCAAGCGTGACATCGCCAAAGGACATCAGGCCGTGGTGGTCGAGGGATACACCGACGTCATGGCGATGCACGTGGCCGGGGTCAAGACCGCCGTCGCCGCCTGCGGCACCGCGTTCGGTGAGGACCACCTCGCGATGCTGCGGCGACTGCTGATGGACGACAGCTACTTTCGCGGCGAGATCATCTACACGTTCGACGGGGACGCCGCCGGCCAGGCCGCGGCGATGAAGGCGTTCGAGGGCGACCAGAAGATGGCCGGGCAGACGTTCGTCGCCGTGGCACCCGAGGGCATGGACCCGTGCGAGCTGCGGCAGAAGTCCGGTGACGCCGCCGTCCGCGACCTGGTGGCGCGTCGCACACCGATGTTCGAGTTCGTGGTCAAGTCGATCCTCACCGAGCACGACCTCGAGACCGCCGAGGGCCGGGTCGAGGCGCTGCGGCGCACCGTGCCGGTGGTCGCGCAGATCAAGGAAGCGACGCTGCGTGACAGCTACGCCGTCCAGTTGTCGGGCTGGGTGGGCTGGGACGACATCGCCGCCGTCCGGCAGCGGGTGCGGGACGAGGCGCGCAAACGGGCGTCCACCCGCGGGTCGCTGCCTGCGCCGCTGAAGAAGAAGGCCTCCCGGGGCGAGGACCAGGACACCCCACAGTTGCCGGTCGGGCTCACCCGGCCCCGGCCGAACGATCCGACGCTGTGGGCGCAGCGGGAGGCGCTGAAGGGCGCGTTGCAGTACCCGTCGATCGCGGGCACCGTGTTCGACTCGCTGCCGGTGGAGACGTTCACGCATCCGACGTACGTCGTGATCCGCGAGTCGATGATCGCGTCCGGCGGCACCAGCGCGGGCCTCGGCGGCGGCGAGTGGGTCGACGCGGTCAGCCGCGGTGTCGACGACGTCACCGCGGCGTCCCTCGTGTCGGAACTCGCCGTCGAGCCGTTGCCCGCCGAAGAGGACACCGTGCCGAGATACATTTCCGGAGTGATCGCACGCCTGCAGGAGGTGTGGGTGGGAGAGCAGGTGGCGGAACTGAAATCCAAGCTGCAGCGCATCTCGCCGGCGACGGCGTCGGACGAGTTCCACTCGCTGCTCGGCGACCTCGTCGCCCTGGAGCAGTACCGCCGCAGCCTGCTCGATCAGGCGATCGGTGACACCAACCGGGACGGGATGGCCGGCTGAACCGGCCACTGCCGGCTACTTCTTCTTGAGCTGATCCTGGGGAACCAGGATGGTCGTTTCCTCGTCGAGTGGCTTCATGGGCTCGAGCTTCGGCTGAGTGTTCAGGGAGTCGGACAGCTTCTGCCGCGACATCTGCAACACCTTCTTCGTGGCCGGGCTGGTGGCCACGGCCTTGGTGGCCCGGCTGATCTGTTCGTAGCGCGCACGTCCTGCTCGCGTACCCAGCACGTACCCCGCAGCGATACCGATCAACAACCGCATCATTCCCGCTTCCTCCCGACGCACAACGACCTGCACCCATCCTGCCTGATGCGTCGACAGGCAGGCGATTTGGTACTGGGGTGGGGCTATGCGCTACAGTTTCTCTCGCATCGCCGGGAACGGCGAAGCACAGCAGAATAATCCCCTGTAGCTCAATTGGCAGAGCTTCCGACTGTTAATCGGACGGTTGCTGGTTCGAGTCCAGCCGGGGGAGCATCGAAACCCCGTCCGGTTCATCCGGGCGGGGTTTTCTGCTGCGCCCGGCCAATTCGGATCGGTGCACACTCGCGGGCGAGTACATTCCGGCTGTATCGGCAGCAATCGACCGCGGGGTGAGCGATGAGCGAGGACGGCGGCGAAACCGAGCGGGCACGGTCGATCGGGCGCTTCGGCACGAGCGACGCCCCGCGGTGGCTGGCGCCCTCGATCCTCTACGTTCTGCTGGCCGTCGCCGCCTACCAGTTGTCGGGTTGGCTGTTCGTCAACCTGCGGAGCTTTCTGGGGTTGCTGTTCCTCGCGTGGTTGTTCAGTATCACCATCGAACCGGTCGTCGACTGGCTCGAGCGCCGGGGGCTGCGGCGCGGCGCCGCCACCGGACTCGTGCTGTTGGCGCTGTTCGTCTTCGCCATCGGATTCCTGGCACTCTTCGGGACACTGCTCGCCCAGCAACTCGCCCAGCTCCTCAAGGCCCTGCCGGGCGCGTTGTCCTCGGTCACCGACTGGTCCAATCGTGTGTTCGACACCGACTTCGCGACCGGCGAGGCTCTGATCCACCTCACGCCCGAGACCATCCGAGACCTCGCCGAGCGGTTCACGCCGGGAGTTCTGGGTGTGTTGTCCTCGCTGCTCGGCGTCGTGTTCCAGATGCTGACGCTGCTGCTGTTCGTGTTCTACATGTCCGCGCAGGGGCCGGCGCTTCGCCGCACGATCTCGAGCTGGTTTCCGGCGCGGCAACAGCGGGTCATCTCGGTGGTCTGGGAGATCTCGGTCGAGAAGGCCGGCGGATACGTGGTGTCGCGGCTGATCCTCGCTGCCGTGAGTTCGGTGGCCACCGGCATCTTCCTCGTGGTGATCGGTGTGCCCTACTGGCTGCCGCTGGCACTGTGGACCGGCATCGTCTCGCAGTTCGTCCCCACCCTGGGCACCTACCTCGCGATCGCCCTCCCAGCGATCATCGCGGCGGCGTCCCAGCCGATGGACGGTGTGTGGGTGATCGTGTTCGGGACCGTCTACCAGCAGATCGAGAACTACGTCCTGCACCCGCGCATCACGTCCGCGACGGTCTCGATCCACCCCGCGGTCGCGTTCGGGTCGGTGATCGTGGGCGCCTCGCTGTTCGGCCCGGTCGGCGCCCTGGTGTCGGTGCCGGTGGTCGCCGCGATCCAGGCCCTCGTCGAAACGTACGGGCGACGATACGAACTGGTCGCAGACGCATCGGCGCCGGTCACCTCAGTCGAACAACGCAAACACGCGGGCGACGAAGAAGGCCGCGACCGCGAGGACGAGTAGCCCCACCACGATGAACGCGAGGATCGGCACCGTCCGGCCCGGCATCGGCTGCGGATGCGACAACCCCGAGGTCTGGCCGGCATCCGGTGGCGTGTCACCCGGCTGAACGCCCCCTCCGTCGTCGAGCGCCGGTGCATCGTCCGGTTCCGGTCCTGGTCGTTCGACGCTCATCCTGTGCTCCCGTCTCGTGATCCTCCGCAGTGCGGATCACACGCGTACCCCGGAAGACGCGTTCGCACACACGGCGACGGGGCAGTGTCCACGTCGGGACACGATTCGGTCCGCCGACCACGAAAAGTCCTGTCAGGGCGGGCTTCGTCCCGGCTACGCGCCCACGGCGGGCGCACGGTAACATCGGCACGCCGCGATCGCGAATAGTGCGGCGATGGGGCGGTAGCTCAGTCGGTTAGAGCCGTGGACTCATAATCCATTGGTCGCGGGTTCGAGCCCCGCCCGCCCCACCGTTTTCCGCGGATCCCAGGTGGTCGAACGCCCGCTCCGTCGTTGTTCTCCGCGCCGCAGCGGGGCAGACTGAAAGGTCATCCGAGGAGGCCATCGTGGAGCTGCAGATCGTGGCGATCGACAAGCCCGACGACATGAACGTGATCGTCGGTCAGTCCCACTTCATCAAGACCGTCGAGGACGTGCACGAGGCGCTGGTGGGAGTGAGCCCCCACCTCCGGTTCGGTATCGCGTTCTGCGAAGCCTCGGGGCCTCGCCTCGTGCGCTGTTCCGGCAACGACGACCGTCTCGTCGAGTTGGCCACCCGCAACGCCGTCGCGGTCGGAGCGGGACACTCGTTCTTCGTGTTCGTGGAGGACGGCTACCCGGTGAACGTCCTGAACACGCTGAAGCAGGTGCCGGAGGTGTGCGGCATCTTCTGCGCCACCGCCAACCCCCTCGAAATCATCGTGGCCGAGACGGAACTCGGCCGGGGCATCGCCGGCGTGATCGACGGCCGCCCGCCTGCCGGCGTCGAGGCCGATGCCGACGTCGCCGACCGTAAGGCGTTGCTCCGGACGATCGGTTACAAGCTATGAGTGGGCGGAGCCCGGACTAGGCCAGCGGATCGATGCGTTCCCAGGCAACCGGGAGTCGCACGTCGACACCCTCGGCCCGGCCCTTCTCGGTGAGGAACCGCAGGGACCGCCGGAAGTTGTCGGCGAAGCGGGGGAGCGGCGTCAGCGGCCGGTCGAGCGGCTTCCAGAAATTGTCCCAGTGGATCGGGATCACGCGACGTGCTCCGGTCCGGGTCACGAGTGCGTCCCAGTAGTCGCGGCGGAACCGGTCGGACTGCTTGCCGAGCGTGCCGATGCCGAGATAGACGGTATCGGCGTCGTATCCGTCGAGCGCTCCGGGAACGAAGTTCGCGCTGGCGTGGACGAGGACGCGGCCGTCGGGGTGCGCGAAATGGAACGAGAAGCAGTCGCCCTGCGCGTATTCGCCGATCGACGCTGGCGGGTGCACCGCATGTTCGATCGTGCCCGGGAACTTCGCTCGGGGGCTGTGCTCGGCGGGCAGCGCCGTCACCTCGAATGCGCCGTACCTCAGGGGAGTCCGCACCTGGATCGTCCGGAACCGGTCCATCGCGAACCCGTAACTCTCGGCGATGTGACGCGTCGACGGCGAACCGGCGAGTTCCGCGCCGGTGCGCTCCGCCACCGTCGGCGAGTCCATCGCGTGGTCGTAGTGCGAGTGCGCGACGAGGACGGCGGCCAGGCGGTCGGTTCGGGTTCGCGTGAGGCCCGGTCGACGGCGGCACCGTCGGGGCGCAGCGGCCGGAGTACCGATCGCAGCAGCGAAGGTCTGGAGAAGAACCCGTCCGTCATCAGCGACGTCTCGCCGTCGGACAACAGGATCGTGGAAACACCGAGGAAGGTGGCGTGCATGCTCGCGACCGTACCGGTGGGCGGCACTCTGACGGCGGGATCGTGTGGCCGTTCTACGATGACCGCCATGGCGATCACTCCCGACACGAAGAACTGGACCTGGGTCCTCGACCGGGCATGCCCCGACTGCGGGTTCGACTCGGCGGCAACCCGGTACGAGGACATTCCGGCCCTGGTCCGGGCGAACGTGGAGGCCTGGTCGCCGGTCCTCACTCGCCCCGACGTGACGGTCCGGCCGGACGAACAGACGTGGTCGGCACTCGAGTACGCCGCACACGTTCGCGACGTGTTCCGGATCTTCGACGTCCGGCTCCGGATCGTGCTCGACGAGACGGATCCACTGTTCCCGAACTGGGATCAGGACGAGACCGCGGTCGCCGAGCGCTACAACGAGCAGGATCCGGCCGTCGTCGACGCCGAACTGCGTGCGGCAGGCGCGGCGGTGGCGGACGACTTCGAGGCCGTCGCGCCGGAATTGCGGGTGCGGACCGGACGGCGGAGCGACGGCGCGTCGTTCACGGTGGAGTCGCTGGCCAAATACTTCGTCCACGATCCGATCCACCACCTCCACGACGTGTCGGGGTAACAGTTTCGGATTCCCGGACCCGATTCGGTAGAACGTGTTCCAATTCGGCCCGTTTGTGTCTATCGTCACATCAGCAGATGCGCAGACATGAATGAAGGGTTGGGAGTCACATGAAGACCAAGGGTGCGATCCTGTGGGGCCTGAACGAGCCGTGGTCGGTCGAGGAGATCGAGATCGGCGATCCGGTTGCGGGCGAGGTGCAGATTCGCATGGAAGCCGCCGGAATGTGCCACTCCGACCATCACATCGTCACCGGTTCGATGCCGATGGCGTCCTTCCCGGTGATGGGCGGCCACGAAGGGTCCGGCGTCATCACCAAGTTGGGCCCGGAGGTGAAGGACCTCGAAGTCGGCGACCACGTGGTGCTCTCGTTCGTGCCTGCGTGTGGACGCTGTCCGGCGTGCTCGGCGGGACATCAGAATCTCTGTGACCTCGGAATGGGGCTCCTGAGCGGGTTGGCGATCAGTGACGGCACCTTCCGCATCCACGCGCGCGGCGAGAACGTCATCCCGATGTGTCTCCTCGGGACGTTCTCGCCCTACATGGTCGTGCACGAGACGTCGGTCGTGAAGATCGACAAGGACATTCCCTTCGACGTCGCCGCCCTCGTCGGCTGCGGCGTTCCCACCGGGTGGGGTTCGGCGACGCGGATGGCTGAGGTGAAGCCGGGCGAATCCGTCGTCATCATGGGTGTCGGCGGCGTCGGCATGAGCGCACTGCAGGGCGCGGTGGCGTCCGGAGCGCGTCAGATCTTCGCCATCGACCCGGTGCCGTGGAAACGGGAACAGGCGCTGAAGTTCGGGGCCACCCACGCGTTCGAGAGTGCCGCGGCCGCAATCGAGCCGATCATCGCGCTCACCAACGGATTGATGGCGCAGAAGACGATCATCACGGTCGGGGAGATGCACGGCGAATACGTCGAGGAAGCCCTGTTGCTCACCAGCAAGTTCGGCACGTGCGTCGTCACGGCCATGGGCGCGATGACCGACATGGACGTGAAGCTGAACCTGTTCCTCTTCTCGATGCTGCAGAAGGACCTGAAGGGCACCATCTTCGGCGGCGGAAACGCCCGGGTCGAGATCCCGAACCTGCTGGCCATGTACAAGTCGGGGCAGCTGAACCTCGACGACATGATCACCCGCACCTACACCCTCGAAGGTGTCAACGACGGGTATCAGGACATGCTCGACGGCAAGAACATTCGCGGCGTCATCCGGTACACCGAAGCCGATTGGTGACGGCTCGCCGCGGCTGACCGCGGGCCGCTCTCGTAGGCTGACCGGGTGCAGAGTCTCGATCAGATTGCCCGATGGCCCGTGGACAACGCTGCGGCGGTGGTCCTGTCGCGCGACGAAGGGGTGATCGGCGAGTGCGGCGACCAGCAGCGCGTCTTCCCCCTGGCCTCGGTGACCAAACTGCTCTGCGCGTACGCAGTCCTGGTGGCCACCGAGGAGGGGGCCGTCGAACTCGACCAGCCCGCAGGCCCGGAGGGCTCGACCGTGCGTCATCTGCTGGCGCACGCGTCGGGTCTCGCGTTCGACGCGAACCGTGTGCAGACGGCACCGGAGCGCAAGCGGATCTACTCGAGCGCCGGCTACGAGGTGCTCGCCGACTTCCTCACCGCCGAGACCTCGATCGATTTCGCCGACTACGTCGCGGAATCCGTCTTCGCCCCGCTGTCGATGGGCACGTCCGCGCTCGTCGGGCCTGCCGGGCACGGAGCGCAGGCGTCGGCGGGCGATCTCGGCCGGTTCGCAGCAGAACTGTTCCGCCCGGCCCTCATTTCGCCTCAGACGTTCGCGGACGCCACATCCGTGCAGTTTCCCGGGCTGGACGGAATTCTGCCCGGATACGGCTCACAGCGGCCCAACGACTGGGGTCTGGGATTCGAGATCCGTTCGGGCAAGAGCCCGCACTGGACGGGCGCGAGCAACTCGCCGCAGACGTTCGGCCACTTCGGTCAGTCCGGCACTTTCCTGTGGGTCGATCCGGCCGCCGGACTGGCGTGCGTCGCGTTGACGGACCGGGATTTCGGCGACTGGGCCAAGCCCCTGTGGACTGAGCTGAGCGACGGTATCCTCTCGGAACGCAGAAGGTGATGACACACCGATTGCTCGAATCACTGGCGCAACACAGGCATCACAAGGCACACTGGTCAACCGAGCGTGCTGCACACACCGACTGAGGCCGTTGGGGAAGACGTCCCTCGTCGAAGCAGGAGGCTCGAGTGCGCGCATTGAATCAGTTCGCGGACGCGACGGATGGTGTTGTCTACATACACTCGTCGCCCGCCGCGTTGTGCCCCCATATCGAGTGGGCGTTGACCGCGACCCTCGACTGCCGAGCCAACCTGAAATGGACCTCGCAGCCGGCCTCCAACGGCGTTCTGCGCGCGACCACCAGCTGGGTGGGGCCCGTCGGCACCGCCTCACGGCTGGTCAACGCGCTCCGCGCCTGGCCGATGCTGCGGTTCGAGGTCACCGAGGACGCCAGTGAGGGCGTGGACGGCGAACGGTACAGCCACGTGCCCGGCATGGGCCTGTGGCACGGGTCCACCAGCGCGAACGGCGATGTCGTCGTGGGGGAGATGCGCCTGCGGGCACTGATGCAAGCGGGGGGCGACATCGCCGCCGAACTGGACTACGCGCTCGGAACCGCCTGGGACGAGGCTCTCGAGCCGTTCCGCAGCGGCGGAGAAGGCGCCGAGGTCACCTGGCTACGCCGCGACGTCGGCTGACACCCCGCTCACGGACGCGAAAAGGCCCCCGCCACAACAACGGCGGGGGCCTTCTCTCGAACAGAGCTCAGATCACAGCGGGATGTTCTTGTGGTCACCGCGGCCGGGTGGAGCGGCGGCCAGGGCGGCGGTGATGACACTGCGCGTCTTGGCAGGGTCGATCTCCTCGTCCACCACACCGATCGCGACGGCGCGGTCGACGCCACCGGCGATGCTCTCGTGCTCGACAGCCAGACGCTCGTGCAGGGCCTCGCGCTCTTCTTCCGGCGCTGCCGCCAGGGCGCGCTTGTGCAGGATGCCGACGGCGGCCTTGGCGCCCATGACGGCGACCTCGGCATCGGGCCACGCGTAGACGGCGGTGGCGCCGAGCGCGCGGGAGTTCATGGCGATGTAGGCGCCGCCGTAGATCTTGCGGGTCACGACAGTCACGCGGGGAACGGTGGCTTCGGCGAATGCGTGCAGCAGCTTGGCGCCGCGGCGCACGACGCCTTCCCATTCCATGCTCACGCCGGGGAGGTATCCGGGAACGTCCACGACCACGACGAGCGGGATGCCGAATGCGTTGCACAGCCGGACGAAACGAGCCGACTTCTCGGCGCTCTCCGAATTCAGGCAGCCACCCAGGCGGAGCGGATTGTTGGCGATGACACCGACGGTGCGGCCACCGAGGCGTCCGAGACCGGTCACGATGCTGCGGGCGTAATTGCCCTGCAGTTCCTCGAAACTCGACTCACCCTCGACGTTGTCGAGAAGTTCGTGAACGATCGGGCGGACGTCGTAGGCGCGCTTCGCCGACTCGGGCATGAGCGCGCGGAGATCGGTGTCGCCGTGCGCGGCCGCGGCCTGATCGAACTCGCCCTGCTCGCAGAACATCGACACCAGGCGGCGTGCCCGGTGCAGGGCGTCGCCCTCGTCGTGGGCGGCGATGTGCGCGACACCCGACTTCTTCGTGTGCGTGTCGGGACCACCGAGGGACACCATGTCGACCTGCTCACCGGTGACACTGCGGACCACGTCCGGTCCGGTGACGAAGACGCGGGCCTCCGGCGCCATGATGACGATGTCGGTCAGCGCGGGACCGTACGCCGCACCGCCGGCTGCGAAGCCGAGGACGACGGAAATCTGTGGGACGCGGCCGGACGCGCGGACCATGGCCTCGAAGACCAGTCCGACGGCGTGCAGGGCCTCGACACCCTCGGCGAGACGCGCGCCACCCGAGTGCCAGAGACCCACGATCGGGGCGTCTTCCTCGAGGGCGGTGTCGATCGCCGTCACGATGTGCTTGCAGCCTTCGACACCCATGGCACCGCCCATGACGGTGGCATCGGAGCAGTAGGCGATGGTGCGGACACCGTCGATGTTGCCGGACGCGGCCAGAACACCGGACTTGTCACGCGGATGGAGTGGGACGACCGTCCCGGCGTCGAACAGCTTCTCCAGGCGCGCAAGGGGATCGCGCGGATCGATCGACGCATCGGACTTCGTCGCGGGTGCCAAGATTGTCATCGCGTCCTCCTTGTGGCGGGCCCGGGTGGGCTGTCGATGGGTGGAGACCCCTTCAGAGAAGGGGTCTCCACCCGCGATCTAGCAGGACCGGCTGTCAGGCCCGGCCGAAGGCGAGCGCGACGTTGTGCCCACCGAAACCAAACGAGTTGTTGATCGCGAAATCGATCTCGCCGTAACGGGCTTCGCCCTTGACGACATCCAGGTCGATCTCTGGATCCTGATTCTCGAGATTCAGCGTGGGCGGAATTACTCCGTCACGCAGACTCAGGACCGTGAGCACCGCCTCGAGCGCACCGACGGCGCCGATCGAGTGCCCCAACGCGGACTTCGGTGCGTACACCGCAGCATGGTTGCCGACGGCAGCCTTGATGGCGTTCGCCTCTGCCGTGTCACCGATCGGCGTGGCCGTGGCGTGCGCGTTGATGTGCTGGATGTCCGACTTCGTCAATCCAGCAGTCTCGATCGCCCTCGTCATGGCCCGCGCAGCGCCCGAACCCGAAGGATCGGGAGCGACGATGTGGAACCCGTCGGAGGTGATTCCCGCGCCCAGCAGACGGGCGTGGATGGTGGCACCACGAGCCTTGGCGTGCTCCTCGGTTTCGAGGACCATCATCGCTCCGGCCTCACCGAACACGAAGCCGTCACGATCCTTGTCGAACGGCCGCGAAGCCGCCTTCGGATCGTCGTTGCGGGTGCTCAGCGCGCGCATCATCGCGAAGCTCGCGATCGGCACGGCGTCGAGGTAACCCTCCACACCACCGGCGACGATGATGTCCGCGTCGCCCATCACCAGCATGCGGTACGCATGGGCGATGGCCTCCGAACCCGAAGAGCACGCCGACACGGGAGTGATCACTCCGGCGCGGGCCCCGAGCTCGAGTCCGACGGTGGCCGACGGGCCGTTGGGCATCACCATCTGGACGGCGAACGGCGACACCTTGCGGTACCCACCGGCCTTCATCTTCTCGACGGCGTCGATCAGAGCTTCGCCGCCGCCCAGTCCGGTGCCGATCACGACGCCGAGGCGATCCTTGTCGACCTCCGGGCTGCCGGCGTTCTCCCAGACCTGACGGCCCAGGACGAGCGCCAGCCGCTCGACGAAGCTCATCCGGCGGATCTCGACCCGGGACAGCGACTCGTCGGGCGACACCTTGAGCTTGCCGCCGATCGTCACCGGAAGGTCGTTCTCCGTGACGAAGGCTTCCCGGATGGTATCGATGCCGCTCTCGCCGGCCAACAGGCCCTTCCACGTGGCATCCACGTCACCAGCGATCGACGTCGTGGCCGCGAGGCTCGTGACGACGATGTTGGGGAACTGCTTCCCGTTGGTCGAGGCGGAAGTCACGGCTGAGCTCACTCCTCGTCGTTCTTGGCAGCTTCGAGCTTCGCCTTCACAGCGTCCGCGTCGGCGCCACCTTCTGCTTCGAGCTTCTGGATGTAGGACACGGCGTCACCGACGGTGCGCAGTCCGGCGAGATCCTCGTCGGGGATCTTCACGCCATACTTGTCCTCGGTCTGGACGGCGATCTCAACCATGGAGAGGGAGTCGATGTCGAGGTCGTCGACGAAAGACTTTTCGATGGTCACCTCGGACGGCTCAATACCGGTGACCTCCTCGATGATCTCCGCGAGTCCGGCGATGATGTCTTCCTGGGTGGCGGCCACTGAGTGGCTCCCTTCTGATTCGGTGTAGATGTATCTGGAGTTGTGCAGGCACGTCCCCATCGGCCGCGCCTGCGGGCCCTGCACGCACCGAGGTGCGCGCAGCAAACTAGCCGAGTTCTGTCAGTTCGGCTAGCGCGGAGATATCCCCCGGGGTCTTGAGAGCCAGAGTCGGCGTGCCGCGCATTTCACGCTTGGCGATACCGACGAGGGTTCCGGCTGGTGGAAGTTCCGCGATCGCGGAGACCTGAGCGGTCCGCAGGCTTGCGGTACACAGGTCCCAACGCACAGGTCGGGTTACCTGCGCGGCTAGTTTAGTCAGTGCGTCGGCTCCGGATGCGACCGGTGCGCCGTCGGCGTTGGAGAGCAGAGTGCGGGTGGGTTCACCCGGTGTGATCTTGGACGCAGCCTCGGTGACGGCCTCCTGCGCGGGAGCCATGAACCGAGTGTGGAACGCGCCTGCGACGGGAAGAGCGCGAACCCGCGCCTTCTCCGGCGGGTTGGCCGCGAGTTCCTCGAGCGCCGACAGCAGACCTGCCGCGACGATCTGGCCCGCCGCGTTGCGGTTGGCCGGTTCGAGGCCCAGTTCGTCGAGGCGGGCGAGCACCTCGGCCTCGTCGCCCCCGAGGATCGCGGACATGCCGGTCGGCTCGAGTGCGCAGGCCTTGGCCATCTCCGCGCCGCGGACGGCGGCGAGGGCGACGGCGTCGTCGGCGGAGAGGACTCCGGCGACAGCGGCTGCGGCGAGTTCACCGACCGAGTGCCCGGCCGCGACGGTGTCTGCGGGAACCAGGCCACGCGCGTCGAGTTCCTCGAAGGCGAGGAGTGCGGCGACCACGACGAGAGGCTGCGTCACCGACGTATCGGTGATCTCCTCCGCTGTCGCGGTGGTACCGAGGCGGACGAGGTCGAGGCCGGCAGCCTTCGACCACAGTGCGACACGGTCATGAGAACCCGGCAGCTCCAACCAAGGGATGAGCATGCCGGGAGTCTGAGAGCCCTGACCCGGGGCGAGCAACGAAATCACTCTTCAAGAGAACACCGTCAACCGGGTGCTGCGAGATGTCGTTGCGGATGAACCTTTGTCGGCGGATTTGTTGGGTTCCCACAAAATTGCACGTGGGGTCCTCGCATCGAATCTGGACAGACGTTCGTTACAGCCCTGCTTCTCCGAATGGGAAGGGTGTGACTGGTGTTAAACGTGATATGGGTTCGTTATGGGAATGTGTCAATCGACCCACCGTGGCGGCCACTCTGAGTACATACGCATCCCGCGGATTCGTCGGATCGCGACCGGTGACTTCGGCGATTCTCTTGAGTCGATACCGCACAGTATTTGGATGAACAAACAGCTGCCGGGCACAAGTCTCAACCGCACCTCCACAGTCGAGATATGCGTCCAAAGTGTCGGTGAGAACACCTCCGGCGGCCGCCAGCGGCGCGACCAGATGGTCGTTCAGAGCGGTGACTGCGGCGTTGTCCCCGAGCAGTGCGCGCTCGGGTAGCAACTCGGCGGCGTGGACGGGCCGAGGGGCGCCCCGCCAGCCGGCGACCGCCTGCATCGCGGCGAGCGCCTCGACGGCACTGAAGTGAGCCGCGCCCAGCGTCGGCGTGGTCGGTCCGATGATCACCGGCTCGTCCGAGAACTTGCCGAGCAGGTCGGTCATGAAACTCGAGTGCCCCGACCCCTCCTGGAGCTCGCCGCTGACGACCATCACGAGCCGGGAACCCTGTACCACGGCGAGGGCGGCGCGCCCGTGCTTCTGCGCGATGGTGTGGACCGTGCCGACGACGGAGACCCGTTCGTCCTCGGGGGGAGTGCCGACGATGACGGTGGCGGGAGCGGTGGCGTCCCAATTGAGGGTCGCCGCCCGCGACAACATGTCGGAACCCGTGTCACCACGGACCACGGCGTCGACAACCAGTGCCTCGAGCCGGGTGTCCCACGCACCGCGGGACTCCGCGGCACTCGCGTACACCGAGGCGGCCGCGAAACCCAGTTCGCGACCGTAACGGAGGACGGCCTCGGTGAGGGCGATCAGCTGCTGGTCGTTGCGGGCGAGCGCCGGGAGCCACTGCTCGAAGAACTCCATCGCCACGCGGACCATGTCCACCGTCTGGCTGAGGGTGAGCCTGCGCGCGAGATCCTGCGGAATCACCTGGAACGCGTCCAGGCTGAACCGGATGTCACTGTCCGGGTTCTTGAGCCACTCGAGGAAGTTGACGACCGCCGTCTGAACCAGCAACTGCACGTTGGAGCGTTGAGCGGCGTCGAGGTCGTCGAAGAACGGCAGCTGATCCTGCATCGTCGTGACGGCCTCGGTCGAGAGGCGACCGGAAAACTGTTTGACGCGACGCAACAGTGCGTCGGGCAACGGATCCCGGGTTTGTCGTCTGCGGGAGACCAACGGACTCTGCTCGACCATAGTCAAGAACCTACGCCCACCGCCGCCCGTGTTGTCCGACGGACACACGGGCGGCGGTGGGTGAGGATCTCCGCGTTACGCGCTACCGGTATCCGTGTACGAGACGGCCGCGGCGCGGACGTCGTCGATGCGGTACCGGTTGGCGGCCTCGACGGCCTTGGAGCGGTCGAGGGTGCCTTCGCCGGCGAGGGCGGACAGGACGGCGACGACGATGGATTCGGCGTCGACGTTGAAGTACCGGCGGGCGGCGGGGCGGGTGTCGGAGAAGCCGAACCCGTCGGTGCCCAGGGTGGTGTACGAGCCGGGGACCCACTGCCGGATCTGATCGGCCACCGCGCGCATCCAGTCCGAGGCCGCCACGAACGGGCCGGCGGCGTCGGACAACGCCTGCGTGACATAGGGCAGCGGGGCGTCGGTGCCGGGGTCGCGCAGGGCCTGCCGCTCCGATTCGATGCCGTCGCGGCGCAGCTCACCCCAGGAGGTGACCGACCACAGGTCGGCGGCCACCCCCCACTCGTCGGCGAGCAGCTGCTGCGCCCGCAGCCCCTCGGGCATGGTGACACCGGAGACCAGGATCTGCGCCTTCGGGCCCGATGCCTGCGACTTCTTGAACAGGTACATGCCCTTGAGCAGGCCCTCGACGTTGAGGTCGGCGGGTTCGGCGGGTTGGGAGTAGGGCTCGTTGTAGAGGGTGATGTAGTAGAAGATGTCCTCGCCGCCGAACCCGTCCACGCCGTCGGTGCCGCCGTACATCCGGCGCAGCCCGTCCTTGACGATGTGCGCGATCTCGTAGGAGAACGCCGGGTCGTA